>NZ_JAAHIG010000190.1:0-16621 GCF_010692305.1 Moorena sp. SIO4G3
TCACTCCAGTTTCGGGAGGACAGGTTTTGCACCTGTAAGGTGATCAAGTTGTCAAGGTTTTGTTCCTTGCGGCTAATCCCCCTCTATCCTTTTCAGGTTAAGGTTTCTAGCCAACGAATCACACCCAACCTAAAACGATCGTCCCAATTCCGTTGTTCAAGCAGTGGTTGATAATTAGCCGAGCTGCCTTGTTGATACCATCTCGAACTCGGTGGTTGCGTTTCCTGGTAACTTGATCGAGCCGTTTATCCCAATATCCCTGTGGCTTACCTTCTTTCAACGTCGCAACCTGCTTATTCCAGTACTGGTTATAGGACTTCATCCCACGAGAGTCGATCAAGAATGAATTACCTAAGGTGTCAACACAAGCCGCCAAGTTACTAGAAGTCCCAAGGTCAATACTTAGTGCTTCGTTGCCGTCTTGTCTGACTGGCTCCTGGTCAGGGACTTCATAGGAGACTTCTAAGTAGAAGGCACCATTCTTTGGGAGAATAGTCCATTCTTTGATTTTCCTTCCTTTTAAATTACTAGGGAAGGATAGAGAAAAGTTTTTGACTCCAAACCAGCGCCTTACAGTCAAACCCAAGGAGAAAACGAGCTTTCCATCTTTGATTTTGGGTTTTTGTCCTCCACAGTTGGGGTAGGCGACTTTGAATAATTTAGAGCCTTTTAAATATTTAGGCGGGGAAGGTCTGTCTTTTAGTTGACCTTTAAACCAAAGATATCTGAGACTTTTATAAGACTTAAAGGCTTCTATTACGCTATATAAAGTTTGTTGAGCAGGAGTGGAAGGTAGGGATTTTGCTATCAATGATTTGCTTATGCTTTCCTCGTAACACAAATCAAATTTTCCAGTCAATATCTTCCCAGATTTAAAGAATAGCTGGCGGGTTAAATACAACCCCATGTTGTACAACTTCCCTGACTGTTGACAAAGATAAGTCAATATAGCTTCTGTCTCTTTGTCAGGATGGAGCAATATCTGCTGTACTCCCATCTGTTTCTTAGTCTTAGCCATTATCGACCCTCTTTTGGCTTGTTGTTCTCGTTGATAGGTGGCTTTAGCCACTTTGAGCATTCCTCCCGGAGACGAAACCTTAAAATAAGGCAGCCTTAATCATAAAGTTTTAACCCTTTTACCCATAGCCGACCAACCATAAAGGCTGCCCCAGCGAGGGATTGCTCGCTGGGGTAGCTTCTGACCCGGTCGCGCATACGCGGGGCTTCCTGCTTTTTAGATTTTTGTGAAAGCTTAGTAGGCAAAGCATAATTGATCCGTATAACTATGGCATCTATCTGTAGTTAGGAAAATCCCGAAGGGAGCAAAGGTGGGGAAGATTGACACAATGCACAATTCACAATGCACAATGGCACAATCAAGTATTTAAAGTCAAACTAGTATTTATTATCTCTGCATCTCTGTGATCTTGTGATCTACTCTTGGAATACATGCTATGTCTGTTTTGTCAAGCCCTCAATTCTATCCACCTAGGCTCAATCCCCTATTAACCCGCCTCTGTCAAGGCTTTTCTGATCTGATCGCCGATAATTTTTATCAACTGAAGTTAGTGGTTGAGTCTACGGACCTAGAGAAACTGGCTCGGTTGGAAGAGGAACGGGTGCTTTATCTGCCGAATCATCCTACCCTTGATGATGGGATAGTTCTGTTTCTGTTATCAACTAGGTTAGGGCAACTCTTTCACTATGTTGTGGCTTACGAGAGTTTCCGGGGATGGAACAAAAAATTTCTGCCCCTGATCGGAGCATACTCGATTAGACGGGGTTTAGGCGATCGCGCCAGCATTGCCCAAACCCTAACGTTACTGAAGCAACCGAGTTGTGATTTGGTGATTTTCCCCGAAGGCGGCTGCTCTTATCAAAATGATACGGTTATGCCCTTCCGAACGGGAGCGATTCAACTGCCTCTACAGGCAATGAACCAAATGGTCAAACAGGGTGAACCTGTTCCTAATCTCTATTTAGTACCCGTAAGTCTGAAGTACCACTACACTGATTCCATGAAGCCAGTGATTGATCAGACCCTGTCCCGTCTAGAGAAGGCGTTGAACATTAATGCGATCGCACCAAACTTCTATGGGCGTTTACGGGGTGTGGCTGAGCAAGTCATTCTTCGCTTGGAGACTGAATACGACCTTAATCTAGACCAAACCACTCTAGACCAAACCACTCAGATGGATTGGAACCAAAGGATTAACAAGCTCAAAACTCATCTGTTGAGTGAGTGTGAACAGAAGCTAGAGCTAACACCGGCAAGCATGACACCAAGCCGAGAACGAGTGTATAAAATTCAGTCAGTCTTAAAATCCCGTGCTCAAGAGTTAGAACAGTTTGATGAAACCACTTATGAATCAATTTACCAAGCTACTATCCGCCTGCTGAATTTCGATGCAATTTACGATGGTTATGTTGCGGCTTCCCCTACCCCAGAGCGTTTTTTGGATACTCTGACTCGACTAGAGCGGGAAGTGTTTAAGTTTGATCGACCTTTGGTGAAAGGACACCGCAAAGCGATGGTCCGCATTGGAGACCCCATAAACATCAAAGAGCATTTTGAGTCCTACAGACAAAACCGAGCAGGAACAGTGGAGATGTTAACCCAACAACTACAACAGACAGTTCAAGAAAATTTATCGTAAATATATGCGCTACGCGCATATGTTTACCTGACAATTAAGTTAAAATTTGTTTGCAAAAATACTTTTTTTTGCAAAAATACTTCACACTTTTTGTAAAAACCATTGGTTAAGCTAAGAGCAGGATAGAAAGTAGAGGAAATTTTATGAACGCTGTTTTTGGCGTGGATTCACAGCAAAGCCGCTGGCGAACCATTGCCATGTTTGCTTTAGGGTTTTGGCTCAGTAGCAGTTTAGTTATAGACTTTGTGATCATGCCATGCATGTCTACAGCTGGCATGATGAGTCAGGCTAGTTTTGCTACAGCTGGCTATTCAATCTTCTGGACATTTAATCGTGTTGAGCTTTTGTGTGGCGCTTTAATATTAGCCAGCCTCCTAGTCCTGCGTGGTAATTCTAATCTTTATCATTACGTCAGACGCTGGTCTATTTTATTATCCCTGCTCATGGTAGGGATCGCAATCATTTATACCTACATCATGACACCCCAGATGAGCGCCATGGCTCTACAACTGAATCTTCTAGAGCCAGTAAGTGGCATGCCACCAGGAATGGTGCAAATGCATGAAGGGTACTGGCTGCTAGAAGCAATCAAGTTAATGGCAGGGACTACACTACTTAGTTGGTGCTATCAAGACTATCGTAGATTGGTCTGTTCGTAACTTGCTCCCACACTCCCCCTAACCCTCAGGGCTGTTTCTTGCGTCCAACTAAAATCTGATTTGTGGGGAGGTGGGGAGATAGGGAGATAGGGGGAATTTTTATAAATAAGGTATTTTTCACCTTAAAATACCCTCTCCCCATCACCCCAGCTCCCTTTCACCCGATTGACCTGAAAATTTATTCCTGAAAATCTCTGAGGGGGGGGTGGATTAATCCTCCACCGTTCCTTCTGAAGGCCACAATAGCCGTAATGCCATCAAAGCAAAGCCAATGGCTGCGATCGCTTTAAGTAGACGAGTAGGCAATAGATGAGCCACCCCTCCCCCAGCGACTACACCCAGAAAGCTAGCCAGTATCAGTGCCGCTATAGTTCCCAAAAACACAGTACGGGGGGAATTGAGACTACCACTGAGTGCGATCGCAGCAAATTGGCTTTTGTCTCCAATTTCAGCTAAAAATACAGTTAGGAAACTTAGTCCTAGTAATTGCCAATCCATCGTCTAATCACTAATTCATAACTAATTCAGTTTGATTGCGTCCCACAGAAGCATAACTGATATCAACAGTAAAAGTGTTCCGGCAGCAGTATCCATCATCTCAGGGGAGAAGCGCTTAGCCAGCCAATGACCAATCAGTACACCTAGCAAACTAGTAGATATCAGTGCTGCGGCAGCACCAACAAACACAATCCATGGAGACTGGGATTCGGCAGTGATGAGTAGTGTTGCCAATTGGGTCTTGTCGCCCATCTCGGCTAGAAAGATAGTTAGGAAAGTTGAACTAAAGATTCCCCATACAGCCATCTGCTTTGCTTTTACTGGCTGACTCTGGTCAGATTGAGTCACTGGAAAACTGCTCAAGATATAGGTACTCTATACAATTTACCAAAATTTGCATAACTTTACATAAATTCTGAGGCTGTGATCGCTCTCAAAATGTAAATTGTTAAGAGAACTCGCGGAATTCCCTATCGTCTTTAACGGTGGGGATGGATAGCGAGACGATAATTTATGCTAAAATGAAGATGGTCGATGACCCGCTTGACTGACTAAAAGGCTACCTTACAAACGGTCTTACCAGATTCGGTTGTTTTAGACCCTGAAGGTATACAAAGTACTAGCAGAGCTCAAGGAAGAGACAAGCCCTGGCTGGTTAGCTATAGCTGTAATTCCAAGGTGAGTCTGTCGCAAAACTATACGTCTGCGGAAGGCGGATGTCTGCCTGTGGACGCTGAGTAAGACCAATTCCAGCAGGCGCGCGCCTTCTAGGCCGGGTTCCCCGGCCATTGGAAAGCGCCTCTGGTTGAGGCATCGGCGGATGAAGCGGGAAACCCTGAAGACGAATAAGACCGTCCCTGAATTGACCTGAGAGTGGTTTGCCCCAACCTCAGCTGATCAGGTTGGGGTACTTCACAACAAGTTGAGATTTTTCTCCCCGAAAATTCTTATGATTGCTTTGGTAAGCATATGCGCTACGCGCAGGCTACGCCAACAGCTGTCAGCTGTCAGCCGTCAGCCGTAACTCAGATTAAACTTTCGCGTAGCGTGGCCATTCCCGTAGCGTAGCCACAGGCCAAGGCCAAAGCTTACCTGTTTTATTCACAAGCTGAACGCGCACGCGTGCGCGTAGCGCTTATGCTGATTGCTGAGAGCTGAATGCTTAGTTGCTTTGATTGCTGATCAATTTATCAAATATGGGAGAAACTGCATTGATTAACTCAATTTTGTTAGCTGCTGTGGAAACCTCTGTTCCGGTGACCCCAGAGTGGAGTCCCACAGTGGGGATAGTAATGATTTTGTGTAATCTGTTTGCGATTACTGTTGGTCGCTTTGCCATCAAAAACCCCGGTCAAGGCCCAGCTTTACCTGGTGCCTCTGGACTGTTTGCCAATTTTGGTATCCCTGAACTGTTGGCAACTACTAGCCTCGGTCACATCCTAGGGGCTGGTGTCATCTTAGGTCTAGCCACTAGTGGTGTTCTCTAAGCTCTGACAAAGGACTTGGCTCCAGGGGAAGAGAGGGGAGAGGGGGCAGTGGCAGAAGCCCTAATTAGTCGAAAATCATTTTTGACTTTTGATATCGTATTTGCTTCCCCTTCCCGATTCCCCTAGCAATTCTGGTTGAACTCGCTGCAAAAATAACACGACTGCCGCTGAAAACGACCCCTCAATCACCATCAGGGGAATATGAGCAACCATGAGCCCGTAAATTGCTGTCCGTTCTGCTGCCACATTAATCGTAGCAGGAATATTGGTAATGACTAGGACGAAGAAGATTAGCGTCGCCACTCCCAACCCAGCAGCACCGGCCAAGAAGCTGAAGATAGCAGTAACAATTCGATTGCCTTTACCAAATACCCGCCGCAATTGGAACAGGTGATACGCCAAGATTGCTGATACTCCCATCATCGCTGCATTTATCCCGAGGGTGGAGAGTCCACCATGCTGGAACATAACTGCTTGAAAGAACAAACCAATCAGAATGGCAGGAACGGCATAATAACCTAAAATTGCCCCTAACAAGCCATTGAGGACAAAATGGACACTTGCTGGTGGGATGGGCAGGTGAATTGAGGATGCTACAAAAAAGGCAGCGGTCAGTAAGGAAGCTCTGGGAATTGCCTCCTGAGGGTTTTTATGTTGATCAATTCGACGTAGGGCATACCAAGTGAGTCCACCAGTAGCTGCATAACCAGCGAGACAGACAGAAGCAGGGAGAATACCATCAGGAATGTGCATTAGTTTTCCTCCCTAAGAAAAAGAGTGCTGTACCCACAAATCCCCAGACACCAGCAGCTGCCATGAGCATTCTCTGAACAGGGGTGTAACTAGGACTAGTTGATGAGATCATTAGGGAGTTCCCTGCTGCTGATGAGTGACCCGCTACAGCAGAATTATCTTCACCGAGAGTCATAGTAATCATGCCACCGTGACCAGCTTGGCGCACCTGAATTGTCCAATTTCCCTGCTGAGCGTAATCGGGAGCAAAGATAAACCTGCCGTTGGTGTCACTAGTCCCTGTCTGCCAAGGGGTGGTAGGATTATTGGGAGCATAAATGGTTACTTGGGCATTGGACATCGGTTGACCAGTGTCGTATTTAGCATTAATCTCAATGGCCTCGATAGTTTTAGATTCAAGCCTAGTGCCGTGAGCCTCAGCATTGACTGACCAACTCAAGACAGACACCAGGCTCAGTAGCATCAAACCTTTCCAGTTCATCCTTAATTCTTGACTGTTGAGTGTTGACTGTTAAGCTAGCGTCCATTTAATTGGCATATTTTCTACTTAAGGCCTTTGGCCACGCTACGCGAACGGGAAAACTCCTCAATCCCTGTGACCCTCTGCGAATCTCCCACTCTCACCCTCTTCAAGAGTCATCCAAATTAGATTGGTCAGAGCTGAGCAGGTTTGATTTTTATAGCACTACCCTTCGATTTTTTCTTGTCTGGATAAGGACTCTAGGTTAAAAGACTCCGGGGTTTGGAGTAAGGGTGTTGGGTACCTCATGACCTGGAAATTGGCATGGATGTACAGTGACCTTCACCGACATGACCTAGGTTAGGCAGAATCTCTTGAGTAAGCTGCTGATAGGTTTCAGCTGGGAGTCCTGATTTAAGCTGAGCCATTGTCACCTCTAGTTTGCCGTTCTTAGCGAGTGCAGCTAATGGCTCAAATCCGATCGCACCAGTGTTGAGGGGGTCATTGCCTGGAACATCACTATCGCCAAAAATGTGATCGAAGTGGAAGGTAGCTTCTATGTCCGCTTCCCCATCCTTGGCTAGAATCCCTTTGCGCTGATCACCGACGAATTCACCACAGCGGTATTCAATCTCTTGGTCAAGTTTGATCACAAAATCAATGGTTTGTCCCTGCTTACTGGCTTTACCACCCATCACTAGGCTTTGATCCATTGCTGGACCAGTCTTGGCTTTGACCATTTTCCAGGAAAGAGCATTGTAATGACCAGTTGGTGCATCAGCTATCTCAGCAATCAGAATTGGCTCGGCATCCTCTCCCCCTTCCGCTAAATCGATGGTTTTGGGATTGGGGAGGATAATTTTCTCTTCGACTGAGATTTCCTTTACTGTATCGGGGTTATACGGAGGGTTAGCTTGGTAAGCTGTGATGTCCGCTAGGTTGATGTAAACCTGATCGAAACATATTTGCCAACTGTCTTTGGAAACAAAGCCCTGTCGCACAAAATCTTCACCGTTAGCCCGAAATTGCAGCTTGCCATTCCCTGCTGTAGGCTTAGTCTCGCTCTTGGGTTTACCTTCACCACAGCCTGAGAGGAAAATTACAGCTATAACCATTATATTTACCCATATTTGCACCTTTTTGACCATGATTATGCGATCGCTTCTACCTTCGCTTCTACCTTAATTAGTATACAAAACTTAATAAAACTCAGTTTTGGGGTAATTTACAATGCCCCTCTCCCCCATCTGCCCACTGCCCACTGCCCCATCTGCCCACACTTTCCTATCTCCCCACACTTCCCACACTTCCCACACTCCCCCCTCTCGACCCACACCCCCGCGCCCGGGATACATCACTATTTTCAGTAATTTAGCTGATGGTTTTAAGACAAATGGCTGAGGTTTATTAAAAAAAAATAATATTATCCGTTGATTTTGAGCAGTTTTCAGTTTAACTTCACAGAATCTTCCTCAAGATTAACATGATTTTTATATAAAAATAGCGGTTTTTTCTGTTATTTGTAGATCCAAGTAGCCTATCTAACGGTCATCAAAATAGTTCCTATAAATTCATGAATTGTTCATAAAGTTTAGCAGTTATAAAAAAAAATATGTAGACTAATTTTAAACTAATCATGTAGACTAATTACTTAGCAAAATAATCCGCAACCAAAGCAATTAACACAGCTTAAATTATCAATTAATTTAGTTTGCCAATCAAAAATAGAAGCTTTAAGTGGCAAACTATGACCGAGTCAACTTGAGGATGAAGCGATAATCAACAGACCCATTAGTTATGGCTATCTTAGGACATCAATTACGAGATAAATTACGAGCTGACCAAAAGGGTGCAGGTAGTACTACAGGGAGATATTTAAGCCCATTTCAACAAAAACTTCTGCAAAAAAGTTTGGAATTGGATATATCAGAAAAATACCGTCAGCGTATTCAAATTATGCTGCTGGCGGATCAGGGGAAATCTCAAGCTGAAATTCGCCAAGCCTTAGGCTGTTGCCCAGCGACAGCTAGGCATTGGATCCTGATGGCTCGGACTGGTCAAGCACTCAATTGGCAGGATAATCCCATTGGTCGCCCTAAGGCGGTTAATGAGCAATATCTTGAACGGTTACAGGAACTGGTAAAACAGAGTCCTAGGGACTGTGGCTATTCATTTCGGCGCTGGACAGCTCATTGGTTGAGTAAGCATTTGGCTAAGGAATTGGGGGTTGAAATTACCCCTCGCCATGTGAATCGGTTGCTCAAAGAGATGGGATTGTCCACTCGACCGAGAAAATCCAGTAAGGCTCAGTCAAAGACGACTGAGAATGGGATGAGTGGGGTTAGCATTATGATTCATGACTTGCAATCGGCTGTTCTCCCTGATTCTTCAGCGATTATGCTCTCTTACACAAATAGGATAAGCTTGAGTACCAATGGTTAAAAGTTCATCTGCTCCAATGATTTCTCCTCAACAATTGAGCAAGACTCTGGGATATTCTCTGTCTCCATCAGAATTCCAGCGCGTCCTCAAACGATGTCAATTCAAAGAGCCTAAGGTCGGTAAGTTTTGGCACGCAGGAACTAGTAATGCCAATAGTAATGCCAATAGTAATGCTGGGATCTATATCATTATCGCTGGTAAGGTGAGACTACTCGATGGGGCAGGTGAATTAATCACTACCTTGGAAACTGAGGAGTCTTTTGGGGAATTAACCTTGTTTCCAGAAGTTGACTTGGAACCCTATTTGGCTAGAGCTTCAGTGAATTTGAAGCTGTGCTTTCTACCAGCGGATGTGGTGTTGGCTCTGATGGATCGCTATCCCCAAATCCGAGACCATTTGTGGAATAAGGCACGATTGCGAGACTCCCAGTGCCAAATGCGATCCTCTGAAAGAGCCGCTACGGGAACGCAAAATCCTGCCTCAGCTCACTCCGCCACTCCCTTCACCTCTGGATCCCCTCAAAAAACCAAGTCCCAGAAAAAAATTAAGAAAGCTTTCTTCCCTCATCCTGCTCAGCGTGTGGGACATTGGTTTCAACGGGTGAGTAGGCGCTATCCATTTTATGCTCAACAGAGTGCTAGCGATTGTGGTGCAGCCTGTTTGGTGATGGTGTCTCGCTACTGGGGCAAGCAGTTTAGTTTAAATCGCTTGCGGAAGTTGGCCAATGTCAACCGGGATGGAGCATCCCTGCGAGGACTGTGCTTTGCTGCGGAAAGTGTTGGCTTTTCCACTCGTCCGGTGCAAGCGAGTTTCGATGAGTTGGCGAAGCAGAAGTTACCAGCAATTGTTCACTGGGAGGGGAAACATTTTATTGTTGTCTATGAGATTACTAAAACCCATGTGGTGGTATGTGACCCAGGTCTTGAGCAACGCACCCTCACCCATCGCGAGTTTAATCAGGATTGGAGCGGTTATGCCCTGCTACTGGAACCGACCCTAAAGTTTAAGGATACTAAGGAGTCCTCTACATCTATCTGGCAGTTTTTTGAGTTAATTAAGCCTCATTGGCTGATGCTGGTGGAAATCTTGATAGCGTCAATATTTCTCCAGCTGTTTGGATTGGTTACGCCCATTTTCACCCAGTTGATTCTAGACCGAGTGGTGGTGCAGCGCTCACAGGTAACCTTAACAACAGTAGTGCTGGGATTACTGTTGTTTAGCTTCTTCCGGGTGGCGATGACAGGGTTGCGGCAGTATCTGCTGGTTCACACGGCGAAAAGGATTGATTTGGCCCTGATAGTGGGGTTTATTCGCCATACCTTCCGATTGCCCTTAAGTTACTTTGAATCTCGTTATGTAGGAGACATCGTATCACGGGTGCAGGAAAACCGCAAGATTGAGCAGTTCATGACCGGTGAGACCTTGTCGATTCTGCTGGATTTGCTCACTGTCTTTATCTATGGGGGCATGATGTTTTCCTACAACTGGCAGATGGCAGTGCTAGCGCTAGTGATTGTACCACCGTTTTCGATCTTGGCATTGGTGACCGCACCGTTTTTACGACGGATTTCTCGGGAAATTTTCTATGCCAGTACTAAGCAGAATAGTTATTTGATTGAAGCTCTGTCTGGAGTAAGGACCGTCAAAGCCTCGGCGGTAGAACAGACCGTGCGCTGGCATTGGGAGGAGTTGCTGAATAAAGCCATCAAGATTGGGTTTTCTGGACATGTGTTTAATACTCAGCTGCAAATGGTGAGTGGTACCCTCGAAGCGGTGACAAGTACCGGTTTGCTGTGGTTTGGGGCGTCCCTGGTGATTAACGACCAGTTAACCATTGGACAGTTGGTAGCCTTTAATATGGTGCTAGGGAAATTTACCTCTCCGTTCCAACGCCTGACCGTGGTATGGAATAAGTTGCAGGAGGTGTTAATTTCTGTGGAACGGATTAATGATGTCCTGGATGCCGAACCGGAGGAGGATTTACAGCAGCAGGAGAAGGCAACCTTAGGTCAACTCCAGGGTCATATTCGGTTTGATAATGTCACCTTTCGCTATCACGATGACAGTGATACCAATGTGCTGGAAAATCTCAGTTTTGAGGTCAAGCCTGGGCAAATGGTAGCCCTAGTGGGACGCAGTGGTTCCGGAAAAACGACGATTTCTAAGTTGGTGTTGGGGTTTTATCCCCCTACCGATGGTAAGGTGTTGATTGATGGATTGGATATTACGTCGATAACGACACAGTCCTTGCGATCGCAAATGGGAGTGGTAGACCAAGATACCTTCCTATTTGGGGGAACCATTCAGGAAAATATTAGCCTCAGTCATCCTTCCGCTGATTTAGAGCAGGTGATGAAAGCGGCTCAATTAGCAGGAGCCCATGAGTTTATTCAAGACTTGCCTATGGGCTATGACACTCAGATCGGGGAAGGGGGAGGAATGTTGTCCGGGGGGCAACGACAACGGATTGCGATCGCACGAGCACTGATGGGCAAGCCCAAATTGTTGGTTTTAGATGAAGCTACCTCTCATTTAGATCCAGAATCAGAACGAATTATTCAGCGAAACTTAAATACAATTTTAAAGGGACGGACGACATTAGTAATTGCTCATCGCTTATCAACAATTCGCAATGCCGATTTAATTTTAGTGATGGATAGAGGAATATTAATTGAGAGTGGAACTTATCGGGAATTGATGGAAAAGCGCGGACATTTCTATTACCTAAACCAACAACAACATACTGTAACCCAGTAATTCCTGTGTCGAGAGTGTGGGAAGTGTGGGGAGATGGGGAGATGGGGAGATGGGGAGATGGGGAGATGGGGAGATGGGGAGATGGGAACCCACCCCTAACCCCTCCCAGGAGGGGAATATGGGGAGATGGGGAGATGGGGAGATGGGGAGATGGGGAGATAGGGCAGAAAAAACGGCATATATAGCATTTCTCATAGTTATGAGGCAAATTCAATTTTCTTACCCCAACTCCCAACTCCCGACTCCCAACTCCCGACTCCCGATTCCCGACTCCCGACTCCCGACTCCCGACTCCCTTTGCTATATAAAAAATTACAAATAATAAAGAACAAATGACTAACTCATCGAATGGAAAAACTGGGACTAAACTCCAGGATGCTAAACAGATTGAACAGGAGTTAATGTCTCCTAAACTCCAGGATTATAAACAGATTAAGCAGAATTTAATGTCTCGAAAGGTAGAGACTTTTAAGAAAGATGACTCCAGGGAGGATTGGTCTTTTGCTACAAAAGAACTTCTTGATAGTCTACCCCAAGCTTGGACTAGAGGATTGTTGTATTTATTGGTAATATTTATTAGTGTCCTTGTTCCTTGGGCAATGTTTTTTAAAATCGATGAAACTGGGAGTGCTAGGGGACGACTAGAACCCCAAGATAAGACGATTCGGTTAGACTCACCGGTGATGGGAACTGTAGCTAAACTTTATGTCAAAGAAGGAGAATCTGTAAAAACTGGGCAGAATTTAGTTGAACTAGAATCGGACTTAGTCCAGACTGAGATCCAGCAGTCCCAGAAGCGATTGGAAGGTCAACAAAATCAGCTTAATCAGTTAAAATTGATGAAAAATCAGTTAGCGATCGCCCTTCAAACTCAGGCGCAACAAAATCAAGCCCAGCAGTTGGAGAAGTTGACCCAGGTTGAACAAGTGCGACAAACCTTAGCAGCCCTTAAGAAATCTTATAATTTACAAAAAACAGAACAATTAGCCCAGTTAAATCAGGCCAAACAATTGCTAGATCATAGTCAACTGGCTTATAATTTAATGGAAAATCGCATGGAAAATGCCAAGCGGGAGGTGGCACGGTTTCGAGATGCATTTAATGAGGGGATTGTTTCGGAAATTCAGCTGGTAGACCGGGAAGATATGGCTCAAGATCGGCAACGGTTGTATGAACAAACCCGATCAGAGCTCGAGCAATCGAAGTTACGGTTAACGGAACAAGAGAGTACTTATGAGCGCACATTGCGCCAAACCGAAGCAGAGATTGAACAAGCGCAGTTGCGTATACGGGAGCAAGAGAAAAGTTATCAGAGTTTACTCGAAGCCGGGAAATTGGCTATACTTCGCTCTGAGGAGAATTTTAAAAATATGGAGGCAGAAATTTCTAGACTTGAGGCTGATATTGCTCAGAATAATAGTCAGATAGAGGGGTTAAGGTTTCAGTTGTCTCAA
Source organism: Moorena sp. SIO4G3 (assembly GCF_010692305.1). Classification (NCBI taxonomy): domain Bacteria; kingdom Bacillati; phylum Cyanobacteriota; class Cyanophyceae; order Coleofasciculales; family Coleofasciculaceae; genus Moorena; species Moorena sp. SIO4G3. The sequence continues at coordinate 13,169 of NZ_JAAHIG010000190.1, forward strand.
CGGGTGATCAAATCTCCGGTAAATGGGACAATATTTGATTTCCCGATTCCTGGTGCCGGTTCAGTGGTGCAGTCAGGAATGATGGTGGCAGAAATTGCCCCAGAGAATTCTTCCTTAAGTCTCAAGGCCCAGATGACAACACAGGAAAGTGGTTCCTTGAAAACTGGGCTACCCGTAAAGTTGAAATTTGATGCTTATCCTTATCAAGATTATGGGGTGCTAGCAGGGGAAATTACCAGCATTTCTCCTACTACTGAAGAGGTGGATACGCCTCAGGGCCCGATAGCGGTGTATAGCTTAAACATTGCCCTCAAAAAAGACTGCATTGACTCAGGGAATAAGTGTATTCCTTTGCGTCCAGGGGATACTGCATCTGCTGAAGTAATTGTTAGACGGCGTCGGATTATTGATTTGATTCTTGATCCGTTTAAGCAATTGCAGAAGGGGGGAATAGGACTTTAGCTGACGGGGTGCCAAGCAACATGATTCGCCTTACTGGGTGTGGGGTGACCGGGTGTGGGGTGACCGGGTGTGGGGTGACCGGGTGTGGGGTGTGGGGAAATCGGGAGTCGATAATAGCTCACAATGGGGCGTTGCGTCAGTCAAAGAATGAATAGGAGATTAGTGGGCATCCTGCCCGCACGAAAATAAGCATGAAACTGGCAAGATGCCAGTTCCACGCAAGATGACCATTCTACAGGTGCCACCCGTGATGGCGAGCAATCCGGAGCCATCACAGAAAGCGCACCTGCTCTGAAAATCATTCTATTATTCAGGGCGTTGCTGAATAAAGTAATGGATAGGAGATTAGTGGGCATCCTGCCCGCACGAAAATAAGCATGAAACTGGCAAGATGCCAGTTCCACGGAAGATGCCCATTCTACAGGTGCCACCCGTGATGGCGAGCAATCCGGAGCCATCACAGAAAGCGCACCTACTCTGAAAATCATTCTATTATTCAGCAACGCGGGAATTTTTGCCTAATTGCAAAACCGATGTATCACTCTTGATTAACTCTTGCCTGTTGCCTGTTGCCTGTTGCCTGTTGCCTGTTACCTCTTACCTGCTCCCTGCTCCCTGCTCCCTGCTCCCTGCTCCCAGATCCGCTGTTCCCTTTGCGATATGATTTACGCAATCTTTATCAAAACCCACCATTTTTTTGGTCTAAGGGTAAGGTCATGACCCCTTACAAGTAGGTAGCCAACTGGGGTTGGGGTTAACTTCCTAAATTCTTTCGCTAATGAATATAATTTACTGAATCTTTATCAACAATTTAGCGATTTTATAATATGCTATAAAGCTAGAGATGTTGATTTTTACTAATCTCAAAAAAAGCTAATCCTATAGCAATAGTTGTCAGGGTGTTTATCAATTAAATCAATGAGGTAAACAGGAGTTTTTTTGACTTGCCTGTTACCTGTTTAATGTTTCTTTTTTATATCAATACTCTGTTTACATTTCCAATAAAAAGCTATATACTACCAATTACTAATCACTAATCACTAATCACTAATTACGGCGGTTTGCATAACTATCAGGTACACAGGATTGTTTTCCCTCTTCCCTCTTCCCCTCCTGGGAAGGGTTAGGGGTGGGTTTCTCTTCCCTGCTCCCTGCTCCCTGCTCCCTGCTCCCTAAAAACCCAGAACTTTGTACCTAACAGCAATTGCAAACCGCTGTACTAATTACTAATTACGGAGTAAATTATGTCTCAACCTAGTACGATTACCGAAACCGATCTGATTCAGGAACTGAAGCGATCCCGTCAAATGCGCGAACTGCTGGAAAAGATTGTCAAACACAAAACTATCATGTCCGTGGTGGCAGATTTTGGAATTGAGGCAACGGAAGAGGAATTGCAGAAGGCGGCGGATAACTTCCGGGTTCTGAATGACCTCCAGAGTTCGGATCAGACCTGGGAGTGGCTGCGCTACCATGGCTTGTCGTTGGAGGATTATCAAGAAATGATTCGCTACAACTTGCTGTCGGGGAAGTTGGCGGAGCATCTGTTTAAGGATAAGGTGGAACCCTATTTCTATGAAAACTCGTGGGATTATGAAAAGGTGGTGATATATGAAGTTCCGATAGATGATGAGGATTTGGCAATGGAACTGTTCTACGCTATCCAGGAAGGGGAAACGAGTTTTTTTGATGTGGCTCATCAACACATTGAGAATCAGGAGTTACGGCGCACTGGGGGCTATCGCGGACTCCTGCAGCGCCAGGATTTTATACCCCAGCTGTCGGCTTCTGTGTTTGCGGCGACTCCCCCGCAGTTACTGAAACCAATTTTTGCCGGTGGTGTAATGCGTTTGGTTTATGTGGAAGAGATTATTAAACCTGAGTTGGATCAAGGGTTGCGGACTCAAATTATGTCGGAGTTGTTTGAGCAGTGGTTGGAGTCGAAGATGATGAGCGAGCAGGTGACGATAGACGTTGGAGAAGTGAAGGTTTAATAATGTTGAAGGTTGAAGGTTGAAGGTTATTTGGTTGTTCGCCTTTGGCGTTCCCGAAGGGTAGGTTGAAGGTTGAAGGTTGAAGGTTATTTGGTTGTTCGCCTTTGGCGTTCCCGAAGGGTAGGTTGAAGGTTGAAGGTTGGAGGTTATTTGGTTAACTAGAGGGTTAACTAGAGCGTTTCTAAAGGATTTGTGAAGGCAAGACTAACTGAAAGTCTGATTTAAATGGGGTGCTTTTTTCACAAATCAACTGGAAACGCTATAGCAAAACCAAATAAATCATTAAACCCAAGGCTGATTTCTGATAATACCAAAAAATTCTCGGATCGTCACAGCAAGGCAGAAGGCAGAAGGCAGAAGCGATGCAGTTGGCCAAAGGGGGTACCCCTCATGAGCAACTCCATCAAGACAAGGTCGTTTCAATGGACGACAGCTTATAACCAGTTATTCCCTAATGACTAATTGTTGGTTTAGGAGTGTTGGTTTAGGAAATAAATTCAAAACTTTACTGGGTGCTTGCTACCACTTAATTAAATAATTTAGTAATACAGTTACTAACAGCAAATTAAATACTATCTAGCTATTTAATTTGAGGAGTGGGCTTCGATGGTCTTGTTGATCTCAGTCTCTCCCCATACCACTTTTATCAAGTTTTCATTTCAACGAGAGGAAAGTGATTAACGGGGAGATTTTGTGTCTATTTTTTTAGGTAGTCGGGAGTCGGGAGGGTGGGAAGTGTGGGGAAATGGGGAGATGGGGAGATGGGGAGATGGGGAGATGGGGAGATGGGGAGATGGGGAGATGGGGAGATTTTGATTAAGGGTAATTATCTTGACATGATATCAGACGGATTTACCAAGTTTGCCAATGGGGCTGCTAGGCACTACCTGGGGTGTGGGGTGTGGGGTGACCGGGTGTGGGGTGTGGGGTAGGCTGTTCACTTTGTGCGATGGCCATAGCTTAAACTTCATGCACTTCCTTTTTGTCTGATAGTATG
>NZ_JAAHIG010000191.1:0-9473 GCF_010692305.1 Moorena sp. SIO4G3
CCTCGACATGCCTTGTCTTGATGCAGTCGCTCATGGGGGAAACCCCCAAGACCGCGCTGCATCGCTAAAATTAGCTATCCGTCAAAGGCAATACTTAAGCCGAATACCCGTTTAAAAACCAAGTATTGAGCCTAATTTAACTAACCCCAGTGGGCTTATCTCCCTAAGCGTTGAGTTTCCTCAGTTCCCGTGTGCCCCACGGTACTTTAGTATTCAATGTGCAAGCTTTACTGGTTTTCAGTATCTGTTAGGATCCATACGTTTTTAATGAGGTTTTTCGCGCCTCAGGTGCTAACATCGCTTTACGTCGTGAAGTTATGACAGTACCGACGAATCCTGTCTGTGCTAGGCCACTATGCATATTCTAACAGATTTTTTAAAAGCCGTCGTTCGCGTAGCGTGGCCAAAGGCCAACGAAGGACGGGGCTTGAAACCCAACTTTTTGGTCATCATGGTAGGAAAGATACTCTTCAAATGTGTAAAACTTTTTGGCAGTTTGAATCATTTGATTTGCCTCCTAGAGCACCGGTTTATTAGTTTAGTTAAGGTGGGTTTTGTAGACGATTGACGGTTAACCGTCTACAAAAACCTATTGTAGGTTAACTTCTAGTGGCCTATTTTTCTGAATCTACTGACTGTTCCTGCTTTGCGATTGCCTGCTCTTCGATTTCCGGCTCTTCGATTTCCGGCTCTTCGATTTCCGGCTCTTGATCTGAAATGGGGACCAAAGCAACCGCTGCGATCGCATCTTCATCATCTAACTTTTGCACTCTGACCCCAGTTGCCATACGAGATTGGGGAGAAATAGCATCAACAGCTTGACGAATGATAATCCCTCGACTAGTGACTATCATCAATTCATCCCCTTCATTAACTACCTGTAGTGCTGCCAGTTGGTCTTTGGGTAAACGGAATTTGGTTGAGCGAACTCCCATACCAGCACGGTTTTGTAGCCGGAATTGGGATACCGGTACCCGCTTGCCATAGCCTCCCATGGTAACAATTAATACCCAAGGACCCTGAGCCGCTGTTTCCACCATCTCAGAATCACTAAGGTCTTCTGTCTCTTCCTCTGAATCCTCAGTAGCAGCTAGACTAGCGATGATTTGACCGGACAAAATATCCATACCGATTAATTCATCATCACCCTTGAGTTTCATAGCCTTAACTCCTCTGGTCGCACGACCGAGGGGGCGGAGTTGATCATTGTCACACTTGAAGTGAATTGCCATGCCATGACGAGACCCAATTATGATGCTGTCTTCTTGCCTAGCACGAAGTACCCACCGCAACTGGTCTCCTTCCCCAAGGGAAATAGCAATTAATCCATTTGCCCGAATTTTGCTGAAAGCATCTAGAGCAGTTTTCTTGATGTAACCCTTGTGGGTTAACATGACTAGATATTCATCATCTGTAAATTCAGATACCGGTACAATAGAAGTAATTTTTTCTTCGTGGGGAATGGGTAACATCTGCACAATCGGTACCCCCCTGGCGGTGCGAGATGCAGCCGGGATTTGGTAGGCACGCAGAGAGTACACTACACCGCGATCGCTAAAAAATAAAATGCTATCGTGGTCGCAGCAAGTGAAGAAATGCTCTACCTCATCATCATCTTTGATCCTGGCAGCAGCTTTACCACGAGTTGCCCGAGCTTGAGCTCTAAACTCATCCACAGGCATGCGTTTGATATACCCTTGCTCAGTCAGCAGAATCACAGCTTTTTCATTAGCAATCAGGTCAGTATCATCTAGTTCCCCTTCAACCTGTTGAATTTGTGTGCGGCGTGGTGTGGCAAAGTTCTGTTTCAGTTGCTGGGCTTCAGTTTCAATAATCTCCAGGATGCGACTTCGGCGAGCTAGGATATCCCGTAAATCCGCAATCCTAACTTGTAATTCCTCATGCTCAGCTTGAATCTTTTGGGCTTCCAAAGCAGTCAGACGGCGCAGCTGCATTTGCAAAATAGCATCAGCTTGGGCTTCAGATAGACTAAATTCTGTAACTAATTGTCCTCGTGCTGTAGTCGTATCTGCCGCCCCCCGAATCACGGCAATCACAGCATCTAAGCTATCTAGGGCAATTAGTAACCCTTGCAGTAAATGATCCCGTTCCTCAGCTTTGCGCAATTGATATTGAGTCCGTCGGGTAATGGTTTCAATGCGGAAATCCAGGAAGACGTTTAAGAACTGCTTTATGGTCAGCAATTGGGGTTCATTGCCCACCAGGGCTAGCATATTTGCTCCAAAATTGGTTTGGAGGGGGGTTTGCTTGTAGAGATTGTTCAGGACAACTTTGGGATAAGCATCGCGCTTTAGTTCGATTACGATGCGCATGCCATTGCGATCGCTTTCATCCCGAATATCGGAAATGCCATCAATGCGCTTATCATTAACCAATTCAGCAATCTTTTCGATTAAGCTTGCCTTATTGGTTTGGTAAGGTAGCTCAGTAATAATAATGGCTTCCTTGTCTGGACGACCTCGTTGCCCAATCGTTTCAATTTCTGCCACACCTCGCATGGTGATAGAACCCCTACCACTGGTGTAAGCATCTTTAATACCCGATGTTCCTAAAATCTGTGCCCCAGTGGGGAAATCTGGACCAGGGATATACCGCCTTAACTCCTTATCAGTGATTTCGGGATTATGGATCAGGCCAACTAAGCCATCCACCAACTCTCCCAGGTTATGAGGGGGGATATTGGTTGCCATACCCACAGCAATCCCCGATGAGCCATTGAGCAGTAATTGGGGAATCCGTGCCGGTAAGACAGTCGGTTCTTGCTGGGAACCGTCAAAGTTATCAACGAAGTCTACAGTTTCTGACTCAATGTCCCGGAGTAGGGCATTGGTAGCGATCGCTTGCAAGCGGCACTCTGTGTAACGCATTGCCGCTGGGGGGTCGTTGTCTACTGAGCCAAAATTTCCATGACCATTAATTAGAGGCGATCGCATGGAAAAATCCTGAGCCATGCGCACCAAAGCGTCATAAACAGCAGTATCCCCATGGGGATGATACTTACCCAACACTTCCCCTACCACACGAGCGCATTTCCGGAATGGACGGTCTGGGCTTAAGCCCAGCTCATGCATGGCATAGAGAATTCTTCGGTGTACTGGCTTGAGCCCATCCCTGGCATCTGGTAATGCCCGACCTACAATAACGCTCATGGCGTATTCTAAATAAGACCGGGACATTTCGTTCCGCAAATTTGTCGGGACAATGCGTTCTTGGGATGTACTCATAGTTGGACAAACTCCCTTATTATCGAGGATTTTGCTAAATAAATCGGTTAAAATCTCTCAAAAGAGGCTTTTAACACGTTTTTTTTTCAAATTTGGCTGGTTATTTTTAAATTTTAACACAAAATCTATACTATAGCCGCTAACAGAACCACAGGCAAGGCTTAGACAATGAGCAGATTCGCGGTTCTTGTGCAAAAATTATGGGAAAAAGACAGAAAATTTCCTAGGGTAGCTTAGAAAATTCACCTGTTCTTGTTCATGTTGACTGGCGGTTTATGCCACCAGGTTGTTTTCCTCCCCTGACAAAACGTCAGAGGTGAGTAAAATATAATCGAAAATGTCGCATAGTCTACCAAAACATCTTATTATTTGTTAGACTTGAATTAGGGTAACACCGAAAAGGATTATTATGTAACTTAAATTAAAGCCGAAAACCAAGGGTTTAATAGTTGCGCTCTCTATCCCGGTGGAACAAAATTTTTTGACATTTTTATGGCGCACGAGGAATATTTCTTCGTGAAGCGCGTAGATACACCCTGGATGCGATCGCATCTTGCCTTGGCGAGCCTTGGTCTATCTTGGTAGACTTTGGTAGCTAAAAAGTATCGGTTCCCAATAACTAAGGAGTTTTTGATGAAACTATCCTATGTTTTGATTGGCTTAGCTATTTTTGCCTTCGTTTTGAGACCAGATTTAATCCCTGTCTCCCTCGCTCTAGCTATAATCGCCTTTGGTGTCGTGTTTGGTATCTTTAGGGATCACCTGATGAAGTAATCCGCAAGGTTAATTTATTCACAAGTACCTTGCTCTGAAACGTTTTTCCATCATTTTGGCTGAATCGTGCTATACTATGTTTCCAGTCATTTACTCCGATGAGTTTCTTGAACACGATAACGGTCGGTTTCACCCAGAACGACCAGAACGTTTAACTGCGATTGTGGATGCCATCAAAGCTGCACCTTGGGCTGAACAAATTAAGTGGCAGTTACCGACAGCGGTGGAAACTCGTCGAGTGATGCCCCTAGTACAACAAATTCATAGCCAGCGCTACATTGAGACAGTTGAAGAAATCGCCTTGAGTAATGGTGGCAGGTTAGATGCGGACACAGGGATATCCCCCCGCAGTTACGACGTTGCCCTACTCGCCGTTAGTGCTTGGCTAGATGCGGTAGATCAAGTCCTCACTACCAATAATTCAGCCTTCGTTCTAGCCCGTCCCCCTGGTCATCATGCTGAACGTCAGAGAGGGATGGGATTTTGCTTATTTTCCAATGCTGCGATCGCAGCTTACTATGCCTTAGAGCAATCGGGAGTCGAACGAGTTGCCATCCTAGACTGGGATGTTCATCACGGCAATGGCACTCAAGATGTTGTGGAACGAGATGCTCGCATTGCCTACATCTCCCTTCATCAATCCCCTTGCTATCCTGGTACAGGCCAAGCCAGTGAACAGGGGTTTCACAATAATGTCCTCAATCTTCCCATGGCACCAGGCAGCACGTTAGCAGATTACCAGCCTATGTTTGAACAGAAAGTGATGCCATGTTTAACCAAATTTCAGCCAGATTTATTGATTGTCAGTGCTGGTTATGACGCTAATGCCGCCGATCCCTTGGCAAATATTGCCTTGCAGCCAGAAGATTATGGGCTATTTACTAACTATTGTTTGCAACTAACTCGTCGGATTGTTTTTGGTTTAGAGGGCGGGTATGAACTCACTGCTCTAGCTCAGTCGGTGGTAGCAACAATTGAAGCTTGTTTGACTAACGAGAGTAGATCTGGCTAAGTATAGCTCGCTATAACTATAGCTGGTTAACTATAACTTGATAACTATAGATTTTTATGTATAGCGCTACAGTAGGCGGAAATAATCAAAACAATTAAATGTTTCAATCCGCCATACTGCTTTAATGATTATGGAAACAAAAGTAGTTAGATTAACTTAACTGCTCTAAGTCCAAAAAATAGAGTCAGAGCCACAACAGTGGCACCAGCTAGAAGTCCAAAGTAAGCGATCGCTGCAGAGATCATAGTATCCTCCCAAAACTTGACTAGTTTAATAATATTACCTAATTTTACCTCATATTGACTGTTATTACTCAGAGGTTGTCTGAGAAGTCTCATTGGCTACATCCAAGCCCCCTAAATCCCCCAATTTTGGGGGACTTTTAGAAGCAAATTGACTCTTGTTCCCCCCAAAGTTGGGGGGCTAGGGGGGCAAAATTCAGTATAAAAAAACTTGGGAGATATCCTATCAGAGCAATAGTTAAGTCAATAGTGAACCTTGAACCGTCAAAGATGAACAAAAATGGAAGACAATAAATTTTTTCGTTTTGTGTGGCGCTTTAATGCTATTGTTATTATGGCTAGTGGGTTGCTAGCAATAGCTGTTTTGGCTTTTGGTGCTATCGAGATAGTCAGAAGCAGTACCAGAGAGCGGCAGGGGATTAACATTGTTAATGTTGATGACGATAGCTCAAGCTCTCAAGAGTGGGAGCTGGGTAATCTCAAGGAAGTTGATGGAACAACCTATCTAATGGTGCCGCTTCACTCAGATCAATCTTATACCCAGTCCTATTATAGTAAGTCTACACGCTCAACTAGAAACTATTTGTTTTTGGATAGTGAAACAGGTAATAGCAAATGGCTCTTTGCTAAGAATGATTATTTAATTGCTAGCGATCGCTTCATTTCAGAAACTAATGATAAAGAAAATAATAGGCTTAAATCGAAACCAGTTATAGCCGTTTTATACCAACTTATTAAAGAAGATACCAATGGTGATGGAAGATTAACAAATGATGATAGTATGACAATAGCATTGACACATCCCAAGGGTAATGACTATCAGGAAGTCCTAACTGGAGTAGATAAATTTTTGGGTTACAAGGTTCTAAAGGCAAATAGCCTATTAATTTTGTATCAGCGGGATGGGATTGCCTATTCAGCAAAGGTTTCTTTAGAGAATTTTACTCTCTCCAATGAAAAGCAAATCGCTAAATACTAAAAACCTAGCTCTGTAACCTAAACTCTCCTGTTTTTTCCTCTTCTCGCCCCAAACCAACCACACTTTCCACACCCTTGCTCAGCAAGAGGTCTATTAATCGTATGGTGGGCAGTGCAACGTGGTTTGCAAGCTAAATTATCTGTCTTGTGCTGCACTGCCCACCCTACATGAACCTGACCGCTGACCACTGACCGCTGACCCCTTATGCAATTACCTTAAAATCAGAAATCGTCTCAATCCATACCCGTGCTCCACAATGTAGGGGATTATCTGGGCGATACATGACCCGACAAGGGCCATTGACTTCGACAGTATGACCGTAAGTATTTTTAGAGCCACGTTTGACGGTTATCACTGGATTGCGTTCGCCGGTCTTGAGATTTTGGCGAATCACTTTCTGATTAACGTGGATGACCGCCTTAGTGTAATTTGTACGCTTTGACCAATTCCGCTTCGGTCCGCGAGTGCCAGGGGTAACGACTGGCATGCCATCAAATAAAGGAATCACCCAAGTTCTACCGACCTTATAAGCTCCTTTGACTCTGCCCTTGCTCAACAGGAAACGAACGCGAGTGGCAGAGATACCTAGTAATTCAGCAGCTTGTGCGGTAGAAATCATCATGGCCATAAAACCATTGCTTTAACGATATTGTTATATTAACACAATGTTTTAGAATATGCAAAGGGTGGTAAAAGTGGTAAGTGTTGCCAGGGTGGCTGGGCAAAAAAAACTATTGCATTGTCGCAAGCAAGTCTTTGGTTGGTGCGTTACGGGGCGACTTCAGGGGCAAAGAGGTTGAACATGAGGGCAAGCCCGCCCCTAACACACCCTACGCAACATTTACCCGATTCCCGATTCCCGATTCCCGATTCCCGATTCCCTAATCAAAATAAAAAAAATTCGGTCAAGTTCTGGTTAATTCCAATCCTTGACCGAATTATTTCTTGTAATAGTCAAAATCCCTAGGATCCTTGACTATGTGTTCACCAAATCAACAACATACAAACTTATATTTCAGACTTCAGACGTCGTACTTTCTCCTGAGTTTTGACCTGCCGCCAGGGATGCTAATCCCTGGCAACTTGCTATCTTAATCTACCAACAGATGTCGAATCAATATACTGATCACCTCACCAGAATTTCCGGTAGGTTGAGGAGTGCTCCACTCATGAACTTGGGCGTAGCCACGGCTATAAAGATTATAGATTGTGACCCGGACGATTTTGGGAGAACCGATCAATATATGTTTGATTTGCTCCCGTCCTGGCTGGGGTTGGCCAAATAATTCAGGGAGATTAGGATTGTTGGGATTATACTCAAAATTTGGGAGAAAGTTTTCGATGTCCATAATGTTTTTTGTTGTTGTATTTGCGACATTTTTATGGTAAATAATAATTATTTATTTTGTCAAGTATTTTTTATTTTTTTTGCAAAAATTCATATTTTTTTTTATTTATTTGATTATTTAATAAAAGCGATCGCATTTAATTTGAGACTGTAATCATTGGAGCGCGTAGCGGATCAGACTATCGCATTTGTTTATAAATTATGAATTATGAATTAGTAATTAGAGATTAGGTGTTAGATTGGGGGAATCCGTTCCCGTAGCGCCTCCTACATACCATCGCTGTTTATAACATTTCCTTATCAAAGGGGAAAGTCCGGAAATCGATCGGAAAAGTCCCCCTTATTAAGGGGGATTTAGGGGGATCTCAACCCATGCAACAAACCACAAACTCGATTATTTTAAAATGTGCGATCGCCAACAAAAAGAATTCCATCTTCCTTATAATTACAATTTAGTAAGCAGAGCTAGAGAATTAAGGAAAACTATGACTCCAGCCGAGAAAAAGCTGTGGTCTGACTATTTGAAAAATTTTAAGTTTAGAGTCTTGCGACAAAGACCAATAGCGAATTTTATTGTTGACTTTTATTGTGCTGCTTTAAAATTAGTTATTGAAGTTGATGGAGATTCTCATTATACAGAAGCTGGCCAAGCTTATGACGAAGAAAGAACTCACATTCTTGAAGGTTATGGATTAAAAGTAATTCGATTTACCAATGATGAAGTATTGCATAATTTTGAAGCAGTGTGCGTTCGGATCAGCAGTGAGCTTCCCCCTAGCACAACCTAGAGCTGTTTAAAAATTCAATAAGTTGCGAATCTTTGCTGATCATCGATTTTTTTTAGGGATTAGGATAATAGAGTTAGATTGGGGGAGTGACATCGCGTTTTTTATCCCATTTTATAGTCGATCCCCCCCAGCCCCCCTTAATAAGGGGGGAGTCCGGAAATCTCTCTAGTTTCTCCCCCTTCCGCCCAAATAACCAAGGGGAGAGTAAACTCTTTCTATCCCATTTCCTAACTCGATCCCCCCCAGCCCCCCTTAATAAGGGGGGAGTCCGGAAATCGATCTAGTTTCTCTCCCTTCCGCCCAAATAACCAAGGGGAGAGCAAACCCTTTCTATCCCATTTTCTAGTCGATCCCCCCCAGCCCCCCTTAATAAGGGGGGAGTCCGGAAATCGATCTAGTTTCTCTCCCTTCCGCCCAAATAACCAAGGGGAGAGCAAACCCTTTCTATCCCATTTCCTAACTCGATCCCCCCCAGCCCCCCTTAATAAGGGGGGAGTCCGGAAATCTCTCTAGTTTCTCCCCCTTCTGCCCAAATAACCAAGGGGAGAGCAAACCCTTTCTATCCCATTTCCTAACTCGATCCCCCCCAGCCCCCCTTAATAAGGGGGGAGTCCGGAAATCGATCCAGTTTCTCTGGCTTCTGCCCAAATAACCAAGGGGAGAGTAAACTCTTTCTATGCCATTTCCTAACTCGATCCCCCCCAGCCCCCCTTAATAAGGGGGGAGTCCGGAAATCTCTCTAGTTTTTCCCCCTTCTGCCCAAATAACCAAGGGGAGAGCAAACCCTTTCTATCCCATTTCCTAACTCGATCCCCCCCAGCCCCCCTTAATAAGGGGGGAGTCCGGAAATCGATCCAGTTTCTCTGGCTTCTGCCCAAATAACCAAGGGGAGAGTAAACTCTTTCTATGCCATTTCCTAACTCGATCCCCCCCAGCCCCCCTTAATAAGGGGGGAGTCCGGAAATCTCTCTAGTTTTTCCCCCTTCTGCCCAAATAACCAAGGGGAGAGCAAACCCTTTCTATCCCATTTCCTAACTCGATCCCCCCCAGCCCCCCTTAATAAGGGGGGAGTCCGGAAATCGATC
>NZ_JAAHIG010000191.1:9573-16564 GCF_010692305.1 Moorena sp. SIO4G3
CGGAAATCTCTCTAGTTTTTCCCCCTTCTGCCCAAATAACCAAGGGGAGAGCAAACCCTTTCTATCCCATTTCCTAACTCGATCCCCCCCAGCCCCCCTTAATAAGGGGGGAGTCCGGAAATCGATCTAGTTTCTCTCCGTTCCCTTAATAAGGGGGGAGTCCGGAAATCTATCTATTTTTTCTCCCTTTACTTAATAAGAGGGAAGTCCGGAAATCGCTCTGGAAAGTCCCCCTTATTAAGGGGGATTTAGGGGGATCACAACCTAAGCAAAAAACCATCTCGCTACTACCTGCTCCCGAAATTGCTATAATTAAACCTATCGAACATAATTACCTATAAATTATGGAACCATTGTCCCTTTTGGCTAGTTTAGAACTATCGAAAGTAGCGTCACCGTTGTTAGGTATTATTGCGGGACAAGCAGGGAAGCATATAATTAAATCTCTGACTAAAAGCGATATCGAAAAAGCCATCAAAGCCGGAGCAGAAGCGGTTGATCAATGGGACAAACAACTGGATAGTCAACAGCGCTTATTTTTTCACGCTCCCCCGGATGGCTGGAATGGAGTTAGTAGGTTTTTGAACGACTATTTTACTCATTCAGCTGTTTTGGCGGAATTACAGAAACCGTTACTTAATCAAGGGAAGCCTGATCGGGAGATTTTAAGCACGGTATTTCAACAGCAAGCTGAAGCCAATGACATTAAACTGAATCAAGATAGTATTAAACCTTGGATAGAGAAATTTATTAATGCTTATTTTCAGAAGACTTATACTTATCTAAAATTTCAGGTAGCTAAAGCGGATTATAATCAACAGTTAGCTAACTGGTATGATGATGTCAAATTTGCTGGCATTGCTGTGCCTGGGCAAGAAGTAGAAAAATCGGAGAAGTTAGCCCAAATTTTTGTAATGCCAGATGTAGTGGAAGACGTATCAACTGCTGGCGCTTGGGAAAGGGAGTTGTTAGCAGCCGGTAGTGGGGAAAAGCCAGAAAGGCTACTATTGGAAAAGACAACTGGCCGGAAATTCTTGGCTCAGCAGTTATTGAGCCAAAGTCAGTCGAGACGAGTGGTAATCTTGGGTGCCCCAGGCTCTGGTAAAACCACCTTGATGAGCTATTTTGCAGTAATGTTAGCTCAGGGAAATCCTGAGGTTTTGGGATTAAAGGGTGATACCGACTGGTTACCGATTTTAATCAGGATGCGAGACTTTGCCAGAGATCTCGATAAAAGCCTAATCGACTATGCTCGGATATTTGCTGAAAACACCATGTCAGTGAAACCGTTACCAGTGGGATTTTTTGAGCATTGGTTATCTGATGGTAGAGCCTTGATATTGCTGGATGGTTTGGATGAAGTAGCAGAAGAGGCTAAACGCCATAATGTAGTCAAGCGCATCGAGAATTTTTTAGGACAGTTTGACAGAAATCGCGCTATTATTACATCTCGACCGGCTGGTTATCGACGGGACTTTTTCCGCACTGAGGAATTTCCTCACTATCAAATCCAACCCTTTGATGACCAGAAGATTTCGGCATTTATTGAGAACTGGTATAACAGTCGCTTTCAAGACCAAGCAAAAGCTCAAAGGCGCAAGCAAAGTTTACGAAAGGCGCTGGATGATAATGACCGGATTACCTTGTTGGCACGGAATCCGTTATTGTTGACAATTATTGCATTAATTCATCGGTATCAAGCGGTATTGCCCAAAGAACGGTTTGAGCTTTACAATTGCGCAGTCAAAACCTTGTTAACCTCTTGGGATGCTAACAAAGAAATCAGCAATCAGGGACTATTTAAGTATCTAGATTTCTATGATTTGCGTCGATTGATGGAATTGTTAGCTTATTGGATTCATAGCCAAGGAAATAGTGAAGATAACGAAGGCGGCACCTTGATTAACCAAAATGATTTGATTGCTCAGTTGAGTCAGCAGATTAAAACATTGAAGCAGGTGCAGTTATATCAAGCTAAAGAAGAAGCAGAAGTATTTGTAAACTTGATTCGCGAACGCACCGGTTTATTGAATGAGCATGGGCAAGATTGTTATGGGTTTGTTCATAAGACGTTTCAGGAATATTTGTGCGCTCAGGAGATTAACTATCAAGCAGAGAATGAGTATGATTTTGGAATTGTTTTAAATCATATTCGGGAGCATTTACATGACTCCCACTGGCGCGAAGTGTTATTATTGCTGATAGCACAACAAAAACCAAAAAATGCGGCAAAGGCAATTCGATCAGTATTGAATAATACTAGTGACTATGAGGATTGGTTACACCGGGATTTGTTGTTTGCTGGTAATTGTTTGGCAGAAGACCCGAAAAATTTCCGTGGTGCTGATGGTGGATTGGTGCAAGAGATTTTGGAGCGGTTGGTTGAGTTAGAGGTGAGTAGTAATGAGCGGGTTGGAGAGAGGGTTTACGAGGAGGTTTTTCAGATAATTTGTAGTTTGTATGACACGGATTTTGAGGCACAGGTATTGGAATTGTTGAAAGAGCAATCGGATCGGATTGATGACTGGCGATTGCTTAACTATCGAGCTGAATTAGGGGAAAAGGATCAGGTAATTACAATATTGCTAGCACGGCTAAAAGATGAGAATTCTGATGTGCGTAGGGAAGCAGCCGATGCTTTGGGCGAATTGGGCAATAGCTCAGAAACTGTAATAAAAGCCCTACTAGAACGGCTTCAGGATAAGGATTTTTCTGTGCGTGCGAACGCAGCCAGAGCCTTAGGTAATTTGGGCAAAAGCTCAGAAACTGTAGTCAAGGCCCTACTAGCACTGCTTCAGAATGATCATTCTTATGCTTCTGTGGATGATTTGCATAGGCGTGCGAGCGCAGCCAGAGCCTTGGGTAATTTGGGCAAAAGCTCAGAAACCTTAATCACCACCCTACTAGAACGGCTTGAGAATGATCATTCTTATGTGCGTGGGTGGGCAGCCGGTGCCTTGATCAATTTGGGCAACAGTTCAGAAACCGTACTCACCACCCTACTAGAACTGCTTCAGGATAAGAATCCTTGGGTGCATGGGAACGCAGCTGATGCCTTGATAAAATTGGGCAACAGCTCAGAAACCGTAATCAGTGCCCTCCTAGAACAGCTTCAGGATGATCATTCTCATGGGCGTGGGTGGGCAGCCAATGCCTTGGGCAGATTGGGCAACAGCTCAGAAAACCTAGTCAGCGCCCTGCTAGAACGGCTTCAGGATCAGCATTCTTGGGTGCGTGGGAACGCAGCCGAAGCCTTGGGCGAATTGGGCAACAACTCAGAAACTGTAGTCAACGCCCTGCTAGAACGGCTTCAGGATGATGACTGTTTCGTACGTAGCAACGCAGCCAGAGCCTTGGGCAAATTGGGAAACAGCTCAGAAACCTTAGTCAGGATCCTCCTAGGACGGCTTCAGGATCCCGATTCTGGTGTGCGTGGCAGCGCTGCCTATGCCTTGGGGAAATTAGGCAAAACATCCAATCATATTCTTGCTACTGTGATTGAATGGATTGAACAACACCAAGATTCCGACTATTATGTTGGCAGAGGTATTGATGTGTTGTGGGATTTGGTCGTAGGCGAAGAATAGGGAGTCGGGAGTCGGGAGTCGGGAGTAGTAAGAAAGAGATCTAAAGAGTTTTTGATGTTGTGATAAATCAAGATATTTCTGTGGTACAGTATAATGCTATCCAGTTTTAAGGTATTGTTGTTGTTGGATGCGATCAAGGATGCGATCGCATTTTCCCTACTCCCTACTCCCTACTCCCTACTCCCTATAATCCCAAAAAACCATTGCGTTCAAACAACACAAAACCCCCAACGGCTCTAAGCCATGGAGGATTTAGTACTATAAAAAGCGATTGACCTTTGGTCACGCTGCGCGATCGCATTCAGCCTAGGTACGTTTTTTCCTAAGCTTCCTTGCCAGCTTCCTCTCCTTTATTTTGGCAGCCACAACACTTGGTTCAATAGGCAATCCTGCTCTAGGAATTACCTGATATTGTCGCTCCTCTTCTAGATTTTTAAGCTTAGTGTAATCAACCCAGTGGATACAATCTACTGGACAAGTGTCTATCGCTTCTTGTATCACCTCTTCTGGGTCGCCATCTTGCCGAAAAACCCGGGATCTACCGTGGTCGGCTTCCATGTAAAACGTATTGCGAGCGACGTGGGCGCAGTGTTTACAGCCAATGCAGGTAATTTCATCAACGTAAACACCTTTTTGTCGCAGAATACCCCCTAGCTCTGGCTCAAAACCAGACCGCTCTGGAGCATCTCGAAAGACACCCCCTAACTCTGGTTCTAAACCCGAACGCTCTGGCGTCGGTGAGAACTCAGACATTACGCGCTCCAACGTTGTACCACTAAACGAATTGAACCATCTTTATTATCTTGTTGCTCAGCAACCTCAAAGCCTTGCTTAGCAGTTTCCTTAATTACTGTGTTGTAAGCGTAACGCTGGGTTACCCGTTGTAGGAAACCATCTACAGACCAAGGCTGTTGCCAATACTGAAAATCAGCAACTAGTTCGTAGGCGTTACCATTCCAACTAAAACCGATGTCGTAGTCATTCTCTTGCTCAATCACTACTTCAGCAGTGCGAGTTTGGCCTTGATAACCGCGCACAGAGCTAGGACCAGATTCCCAATCAATCCCTAAGTCAGTTAAAGCAGTTTCTAAGGATGAACGGTTACGGATTTGGGTTTTGATAGTGCTGAAATGAGACATGTTTGGTAATTAAACGAATTTACTAACTGGAACACAAATTTACCAATGGCTAACCGTAGCTTGAGTTGTCGCTGTTGCGGACAGTTCAAGCTTTTGGTCGAAGTAATCTGATGTTTTCTCAACAGATACGACTCGTCCTAGCTGAGCTTCAATAGCAGCTGTTACCTCTGCGCAAGATGCTCCGATGATCCCAGTGACTTTTTCCTGGACTCGACCATCTGGATAAATGACAAACTCTAATGTTTCCATAATCGCCTGAGTGCTCGGTTTATCCCTAGTTACAGGTTGTGGCACCGGTTGTTGCGCCAGTCCAGGAGTATGTAATCCCGGATTGATATCACACTACGCATTAAGGTGTTTGACATTGATACAAGCAGCAAAAGTAGTTCTAGTAAACTATTGCCTCTTGCCTCTTGCCTCTTGCCTTGCGCGTAGCGCTATATCACTGATCACTGACTAGTGCTATAGCTGGTCACTAATCAAATGATAATAATTCATATCATGGCGCAAACAACATTAACATAAGTTTATAGTAAATCGAGTGTTTACTTTAATATTTTGTAAGTTTCTCGTAACTTTAGGGAATAGTCAAGGGGTGGTGTAACCCAAAAATGGTTTGTTAACAAAAATATAGGGGTTTTTAATCAAGGGACTGAGGCCGTGGGCCACAATCTATAAACGGCTATATATAAACCTAGGGGACTAGGCCAGGGTAAGCCAAAAAAAAATTGAGCCAAAATGTGATACTGGTCAAGGATTATGACTAGATAACGCCAAGATTTTTCAGCACTATTGCATGATTATATCAATAATATTGATAATAATTCCTCTTTATTGATTTTTTCCCTTACCCTGGGGACTGGGCAAAGTATGAAGTATGAAGTATGAATTATTAAAGTTGGGCGAAAGAGTCTATAAGTTATGAGTGAAACGCAAGTCAGAGGTGTAAATAACCCCAAAACCGCCAATCCCAATGGATTAGAGCGAATCAGAGTAGGGGTTTTAGGCTTTGGGGGATTAGGTCAAGCCGCGACCAGAGTCTTAGCTCCTAAGGGAGAAATGCTTTGGGTAGCAGCAGCTGACCGCAAAGGTTATGCGTATGACGCAGCTGGGTTAAATCCTGACCGTTGTATCCAGACCTACCAATCCCAAGGTTCATTGGGTTATGTAGAACCAGGTGGCACTTTAAGTAGCAACAGTATCGAAGACTTAATCCAAAACGCGACAGTAGATGGATATTTTCTAGCACTGCCAAATTTACCGAATACCTTTATGGCATCGGTAGTTAAGCAATTTATTCAATCGGGTTGGCAGGGAGTGTTAGTAGATGCTCTCAAGCGCACTAGTGCTCTAGAACAAGTGTTGCAACTCCAAGATGAATTGCAAGCTGCTGGAATTACCTATATGACTGGCTGCGGTGCTACTCCAGGATTATTGACCGCTGCTGCTGCGATCGCATCTCAAAGCTATGCCGAGATTCACAGTGTCAAGATTACCTTTGGGGTAGGGATTGCTAACTGGGAAGCCTATCGAGCCACCATTCGAGAAGATATTGCTCACCTTCCCGGTTATGATGTAGAACGAGCCAAAGCCATGAGTGATGCTGAAGTCGAAGCCTTATTAGATGAAACCAAAGGCATCATCAGCCTAGAGAATATGGAACACGCTGATGATGTGATGCTGGAACTAGCAGGGATTTGCTCACGCGATCGCGTTTCTGTTGGTGGTGTCGTGGATACCCGCAATCCTAAAAAACCCCTCAGTACCAATGTCCAAATCACCGGTCGCACCTTTGAGGGTAAGATTTCCACTCACACCTTTACCCTTGGTGATGAAACCAGCATGGCTGCTAATGTCTGTGGTCCCGCCTTTGGCTATCTAAAAGCAGGAGTTTCCCTACATCACAAGGGGATTTATGGTCTATTGACTGCTGCTGAAGTTATGCCGCAGTTTGTGAAATAGTCGGTTTTAGGGAGTAGGGAGTAGGGAGTAGGGAGTAGGGAATCGGGAATCGGGAATCGTGCGTAGGGTGCGTTAGGGGCGGACTTGCCATGATTTTTCGCCTCAACGCCCGGGTTGGGATAGTCCGCCCCGTAACGCACCACCTTTGGGCGAGCCCTCTTCTGTCTATAGCTGAGAAAAACGCTATACTGAAATAATTTCCTGATAATTACCCTATCTCCCTATCTCCCTATCTCCCTATCTCCCTATCTCCCTATCTCCCTATCTCCCTATCTCCCTATCTCCCTATCTCCCTATCTCCCC
>NZ_JAAHIG010000192.1:0-16512 GCF_010692305.1 Moorena sp. SIO4G3
CAGGCGGCAACTTCAGTATAAGTGTGAACGCTACGGTGCCAAGTTAGTAGTAGCTGACAGGTTCTTTCCATCTAGTCAATTATGTTCATCATGCGGAAATAAACAGCCAATGCCTTTATCTGAAAGGGTTTATGACTGTGGTTGCTGTGGAAATAAGATTGATCGCGATTGGAATGCCTCGCTGAACCTAGAACGCTATAACGAGTACGGCTCGACTCGTAAGCCTGCTGAGGGTTAACCGCTCCCATGCCCCCGTTGAAGCAGGAAATCAACACACAAAGTCTCGTTATGTGACCCTTTGTACACGTTTGATGGAGCAGTATTAGCTAAGCTAGATTAAGAAATGGTGGCAATAAGGTAAGGAGGAAATTTTTTCGTGGGAGGTTCACTCGTGGAAGACCGTGACTATACGTTAATCATCGACAAAAGCGGCAGTATGTCTAGCCCAGACTACCAAGATAGGAGCAAAAGTCGATGGCAGATTGCCCAAGAGTCTACCTTAGCAGTGGCCAGAAAATGTGAACAGCTCGATCCAGATGGGATTACGGTTTACCTGTTTTCTAGTCGCTTTAGACGGTACGATAATGTTACCTCAGATAAAGTAGAACAAATTTTCCAAGAAAATGATCCCATGGGTCGCACCGATCTCGCTGGTGTGCTAAAGGATGCCACCGATGACTACTTTAAGCGCAAAGCGGCTGGGCAAACCAAACCCAATGGGGAAACCTTCTTGGTAATAACCGATGGTGAGCCAGATGACCGCAAAGCTGTAATGCGAGTGATCATTGAAGCATCTCGGCTAATAGACAAGGATGAAGAGCTAGGCATTTCACTGATCCAAGTGGGTAATGATGCCATGGCAACTCGGTTTCTGAAAGTACTTGATGATGACCTTCAAGGGGCTGGGGCTCAATTTGACATCGTGGACACAGTCACTCTGGAAGACATGGAGAATATGACCTTAGCCGAGGTCTTGCTTAACGCGATTATTGATTAACCGAAGAAGCGCCAAAATTCCCATGGTTGCAAAACCATCCCACGACTAATTATCACGTGGGATGGGTTGAAATAAAAACAATTTTGAAATAAAAATAATTTTGAATTAATTGACACCATTATTTTAGTGAGATCAGCTGTAGGAATTCAACCCCTACATTTGGTGTAAGAATAAAACCAGCTACCCTAAATCTGCATTTTTGGAAAACAATTGAGGGATTTCCCCCCCTGGAAAGGTTTGTAAGCGCCTCAAAAAAAACCTTTTTCATTACTCGAATTGTAAAATTAGTCTCCCCATTTTCGCGTTAAAGATTTAGCATATAGGAGTGAATGAACTTTACTATCCCTTACATTCCTTAAGGGAGGGTGATTGGTTCAAGCTCATTTGCGGAGCCAGTTTTCAACACCTCCCTGCTGTTAGAAGCCTAACCTTGGCTTACACCCTCGCCGGTGCCGATTGTATTGATGTGGCAGCTGACCCGGCGGTCATTTCGGCGGCGAAAGATGCCTTACAAGTCGCCAGCACCATGGGAAATGAAGCCAAACAGCGAGGGTTTGGATTCTGTGGCAGACCATGGCTGATGGTGAGCTTGAATGATGGGGAAGACCCCCATTTCCGAAAAGCCGAATTTGACTCAGATTTGTGTCCAGGGGACTGCCCCCGTCCCTGTGAAAAGATTTGCCCAGCACAAGCAATTACTTTCCAGAATGGCAGTGAAGCTTACTCTGGTGTGCTCGACATACGCTGCTATGGCTGTGGTCGTTGTATGCCAGTTTGCCCCCATCAGCTGATCACTACTCGCTCATACGTATCAGCTCCTTTTGCGATCGCACCCCTGATTCTAAGCAATGGCGTTGATGCTATAGAAATTCACACCAAAGTCGGGAATTTACCAGACTTTAAAAGACTATGGAATGCGATCGCACCCTGGTGCGCTCAACTCAAACTCCTAGCCATTAGCTGCCCAGATGGTAAAGATTTGATTGACTACCTAAAAGAAATCTACCAACTCATCCAGCCTTTACCCTGTCCTCTAATCTGGCAAACTGATGGACGTCCTATGAGTGGGGATATAGGCATGGGTACAACTCATGCTGCTGTCAAACTCGCTCAAAAAGTCATCGCTGCTGGATTACCAGGATACGTACAGTTAGCTGGTGGTACCAATAACCACACCGTCAGCAAACTAAGAGCAGCTAGGCTTTTGAAGCTAGCCCAAGTTGATAGGTTGCCGGTTGAACGTTCTTACAACAACCTTGGCCAAAAGGCCACGCTACGCGAACAACCAAATAATCTACCCTACGTTGTCGGTGTGGCTTACGGTAGCTACGCCCGAGTTCTACTCTCACCGATTCTAGAAAAGTTAGAACAAAACTATGACAAAGACGTTGATCACCACCAGGGATTCGGACAGAATCCCTCCTCTAGAAACCTTGAGAATGTACCAGATCTGCTCTGGCAGGCTGTGGCAGATGCCCATGCCCTGGTGGCTCAACTCAAAGCCGTCAAAAAAATCCCCGAGAGTATCTCATTTTCTTGACTTTAATCGAGAAATACTGTTCGATTAAATTGGCATCCAAACATTCAAGTATTAGGAGTAAAATTAAACATGACATAAGTTACAAATTTTCAACAACCGCAATTTAAACTGGGTCAAACGTAACAGCAGAAATCGCTTTATTTGAGCAAAACAAATGGTGAATTTTCCACTAAGCAAGCTTTCAGATCAACAAGTGTCATTCAATCAAGAATTACCAGTGGTTTATGAAAATAGCTTGGTTGAGGCGATGACCGTTAGTGGTCAATCCTCAGAGGTAAGTGACAATCTTCAAGTAGATTGTGCCACTATACCTACCAAGGAACACCAAGAAACAGTGGACAAAACTCAGGGGATTTCAAACTGTGAACAAATTACAGATGACTTGCCAAAATTACTAGACATTTTGCCAGCGGAAATTCGCTCATCATTGGAGCAACATCCTGAAAGGGACTGTTTGATCGAAGTGATTATGGATCTCGGTCGCTTCCCAGAAGTGCGCTTTCGTGATCGGGCAGAGTACCTTTCTGATACACCAGTTACTATCGAACAAATCAATCACTGTGTTGAGCGAGTGGGATCCTTTAGCGGTGATAACCGAGCCGGAATTGAGGGCACCTTGCACCGCATTAGTGCGATTCGGAACCGTCCAGGGGAAATTATTGGCTTAACCTGTCGTGTCGGTCGAGCAGTCTTTGGTACCATCGGCATGATTCGTGACTTAGTCGAAACTGGTAAGTCAATTTTGATGCTCGGGCGTCCCGGTGTAGGCAAAACTACTGCTTTACGGGAAATTGCCCGAGTTCTGGCAGACGAATTAGACAAACGGGTCGTGATTATCGACACCTCTAACGAAATTGCTGGAGATGGCGATATTCCTCACCCAGCTATTGGTCGAGCCCGACGGATGCAGGTCGCTAGCCCAGAACATCAGCATCAGGTGATGATTGAGGCGGTGGAAAACCATATGCCAGAAGTGATCGTTATCGATGAAATTGGCACAGAACTAGAAGCTCAGGCCGCTCGTACCATTGCGGAACGGGGGGTGATGCTAGTGGGAACTGCTCACGGTAATCGGATTGAAAACTTAATTAAAAATCCCACTCTTTCGGATTTAGTAGGCGGTATCCAGGCTGTCACCCTAGGCGATGATGAAGCCAGACGGCGAGGCTCTCAGAAAACCGTTTTGGAGCGCAAAGCCCCCCCAACCTTTGAAATCGCTGTAGAAATGCTAGAGCGAAAGCGTTGGGTCGTACACGAAAGTGTTGCGGACACGGTTGATAATTTGCTCAGGGGACGTCAACCAAATCCTCCAGTCAGGACAGAAGATGAAAATGGTAAGGTCACCATTACCCGAGAATTACCTAGCGCTCCAGTTGCCACTCCCCTAAATGGTCGGAGCAAGGGTCACCTTACCCTAACGACTCCTAGCCAACCAAAAGGTTGGCGTTCATCTGGGCAGATGAAGCCCCTATCCCTTCAAGAACCAAAGCCAGCTCGAGAAAATAGTATGTTTGAACAGCTGCTGGCTGAGTCTTGGTCACAGCAAGAGCGCTTGGGTCAAGGGATGGAGATGTTAGGACCCAATGGTGAGGATTTGCCACTACAGGTCTATCCTTACGGCATTAGTCGTCATCAAATCGAGCAAGTGATCCAAATCCTAAATTTGCCTGTGGCCTTGACAAAAAACATGGATACTGCTGATGTGGTTTTAGGATTGCGATCGCATGTCAAAAGCCACTCCAAGCTCAAGTCCATTGCTAAATCTCGTCAGATCCCGATTCACGCCATCAAAGCTAGCTCCATCCCCCAGATTACTCGGGCATTACGGCGTCTGTTGCACATGGATGACCCCACAATTCCCGATGCTGCTGATTTGGAGTTATTTGCCCAAAGCGTTAGCGAGGATGAAATCGAGGCTCTAGAAGAAGCCCGTTTAGCAGTTGAGCAAATTGTGATTCCCAAAGGCCAACCCGTAGAATTGTTGCCGCGATCGCCTAAAGTGCGGAAGATGCAACACGAGTTAGTTGAACACTATCGCCTCAAGTCTTCTAGCTTTGGCGATGAACCCAACCGACGTTTACGGATTTATCCGGCTTGAATCTAGGCTGGAGAGGAAGAGGGGGGATAAAAACAATATAGGTCAGACAATCAATCTCTCTTTCTCTTCCTTCCGGTGACCATCACCCCCGATCCCCCTTTCACCCAAACAAAGAAAAAATAATCAAAAAAAATACTTGACATATTCCCACTCAGATCTGTTATCATCTTAGAAGTGCAATCGATGGGGTGTAGCCAAGCGGTAAGGCAGCGGGTTTTGGTCCCGCCATTCCTAGGTTCGAATCCTAGCACCCCAGTTATATAAATCAGTTGTACTTGTCAGGTTATGGTAGTCAATGACATAATAATCTGGATGTCAAACAAAATAAGAAGCTTCTAAATCCTTTAGAAGCTTCTTAGGCGTTTTTAAGGGGCGTCTAAACTAACGGCGGCGTCTGAAGGAACGACTACCACCACGACTACTACCAAAGCCAGAACGCGATCGATTTGTGCTGCCAAAACCACTGCTTCTTGGTTTGGCTTTCTTAGCACTAGATGGACTAGAGGTGCGTAACTGACTTGATCCGAAACCACTTCCTGTGGAGCGATTAGCGTTGGGTGAGGCTTTACGAGTAGTGGCTTGATTAGCTGCAGGAGATTTTCTTAAGCTACCAGTCGTGCGGAAAGAGCGAGTATTTTTAACCACGGGTGGCGGTGATTTGTACCGTGTTTCATATCGGTTCACTGCTTGACTATAGCTGTTACCATATCCACCATAACCAGTCAGAACTCCTCCTGGTTGATAAACTGGTGGAACATAGTATTGAGGTCGAAATAGCATACTACCTATAGCTTGACCAGCCAAAGCACCAGCAAAGGGAGCCCAGAAACTAGATTGCTGACGCACGATTACTGTTTCTTGTTGACCAGTTTGAGGATTAGGTCTAGTCTCAGTGACATTGTGGACATATTCAATCCGGAAGTCTTCAGTTAGGTACATCACCGGCTGATTGTCATCAATACTCAGATAGGTATTTTCCCCAGCAGCAACCTGCTCATCAGTCAGACGTGCCATCTGCAAATCCCTGCTCCGAAAAACTGGTGGACTACCCGCAGGAGTATTGAGTACCATCAGGGTATATACCCCATTAACATCATCGTAGGTTGCCTGTTGTACGGGATATTTCCCATCACTCAACCGAGTCGGAGTAAAGGATGTATTCCCACCCCGATTCGGCGGCAATTGGCTTGAGTTAGGAGAACCACACCCTACTGTAGTCCAACATAGGGTTAGAGATAGAACAAAAATCGCAATTGTACGTAACATATACTTAAAAAAGTTTTCTTAAATCACTATTGTTCTCTTCAATCACTATTGTCTAATCGCGCTTTGCTATGGGCTAGTTAATTTTTAATAAGACAATTTGGGGAAGATTTTTCGTTCGTCTTGCCCATCACCCCATCACCCCATCACCCCATCACCTGATAGTGAAAACTATAACACTATATTTTGTTAACCTATTTTATTCTGATTACAGGGGAACCAGTTCCGGGAAATTAAGTAAAATTTGCTCATCAGTCAGTTCATCACCCAACTGTGCTGGAGAGAAGTGAACCTGAATAGCTTGCAAACTTTCCTGATAGTGGAGATTAATCAATGCCTTTAGACCTGCTTCTAGGTACTCAACACTAGCTAGGTTAGTTTCTAGTTCAGGAACTTCCCCTTCGTAGGCTACTGTGATCATAACAATTACGTTTTGGGTCACAGGTATCGATAAAGGTTCGTTGTCAGGTAAGGGTGTACTGAAATCTGGTTCAGACAGATAGCGCCCAGCTGAGTCAGTAAACAGTTCATTAACGTAGTCCCCAGCTTCTCCTTCCTTCCAGAAGACATCCCCTTCATTCGCTGCGGATTGCCAGTAGATCTGTAGCTGTAGCAGGTTTTGACAAATTGCTACCAGTTCTTCCCCTAAAACCTTCAAATCCCCGTCTGAGTCAACGGCCTCCCGTGCCGCACGATTGAGTACCCCCAGCAAGGGTGTTACTTCTGAACCAGCTAAGTGTACAAACAAACGAAAAACTACAAATCTAGTTTTGCCACCAAATTTATTTAAGCGATCGCGCCAAGAGCTCATCCTTCTGTCGGCGTTCCTTACGCCGTTAATTAATCTCAATTACCCTATCTATCCTACTCTAGCGCATTGCTCACTACCCATACTGGATCACCGAACACCCGCCTTAGTTAGGCATAGCAAGGGGAGTTATATCAAGTCTGCTATTAAGGGGAGGGTGGGAGGTGTGGGGAGATGGGGAGATGGGGAGATGGGGAGAAACGGGAGAAACGGGAGATTTTTATTAAGCGATGCAGCGCGGTCTTGGGGAGCCAGTGCGGTCTTGGGGAGGCAGCGCCGCCAAAGGGGGTTTCCCCCACTCGCGCTTTGCATCAAGACAGGATAATTATCCTGACAAGATATTAGGTAGGGAAAACCAAGTCAACTGTGTCCGTTTGATCAGAAAAAAAAACAGGAGCAATCGCATCTGCACCAGTCAACCGCAACTGACTGAGCGATCACTCCTGACTACACCCCGTTTTTTAAATATGTAGCGGTTTATACCACTTATCTAACAAAACTACAAGAGGTTTGAGCCATCATTCAACTCCTTGGGGACTCCCGTTATACCCGTGCATGAAGCGCGGGAGGGGAATTGGAGACTTGATCTGTTGCGCTTTTTGATAATCTATGGTAAGATTAATGCATATTAACGCGCCCAAAAAGTGCCGGTTTGCGCGCAAGCTGAAAAGCCCCTGCTAAGAGCGTAGACCAAAAGACAAGTAAGCTCAATGATTTAATCGGAGAGTCTAGAGGCTGTTTGGTTCAGCCGTTAAGAGTTTTGTACTCTTAAGAATCCCTCCCTATAATCTTTGATTTAGCGATGGGAGTATCAACTGTATCGAACTGGGTTAACTTGAAAGGGATCTCACCATCTTGCTGGCGGTGGAGGGTTAACAGTCAACCCTCCACCCTTAACCCTTAACCATCAGCAATAAATCAGTTGCTTAGTGCCGTAGCAGTTAACTAGGTTAACCTAGTGAAGTAGGTATCATATCATCCTACTTTTCTTCTGAACTCAATTAAGTTTGACCTGTGTTTTGTTACTGACAGTGGTTTTGTTTCTGACAGTGCTGTAATATTAATATCGTGATCTTTGGTAAAATCTGCTTTACACAAAGTCATAATACGCTGTTGCCACCATTGCTTTTCTGTAATCTGTTGCTCAAAAAAGTCGGGCATAAACTCATAGGAACTAATCAGGCGACGACCGAGGTATAACACTAGTTGCTCTGCCTTATAATCTTCTGCGTGATAAGTTGACCAATCGTCGATTAGGTTTAAATCCCATACCCCAATCCACTCTTGGTTTTTGAAGGGGTCAATTAGGCTAATACCGATGCGATGAGAGACGTTCCTAATCGGTAAATTAACAATTTCTCTTCTGGTGTTACCTGGTTTTCTTTGGCGATTGCTTCTCTGGAAATACCTATCTAAATCCGCTAGGTTATCTAGAGTAATTAGCAAGTATTGTCTTTGGAGCAGCTCACAGTTAAATCGCCATGTGCTGACCGCTCCCGGTGTGTTTCTTTCCAGAAGTAATAACTTACAACCTTTTCCTGGCAGCTGTCGGATCACTAGAGGGGTATAGTACTGTTCTACTTTTCTTCCTATAATCCCTTGGATCCATTGTTTAGTGATGTTCAGCCATTGCTTTCTAGAGTCAAGTTTACTATAATAATCTAAGACAGTCATACAGTTAATTTTAGAAGTAGTAGTAGATTTAACACCCTTTTTAAAGGTGTTGGCAACCCTGAATGAATGCTATTGACTAATTGCAAACTAGCCAGCAGCGTCTTCTAGTTGAGATAGATAGTTGAGATAGATAGCTGAGATATACAGCTGAGATAGATAATAGATAGCTGAGATATACAGCTGAGATAGATAATAGATAGCTGAGATAGATAGCTGAGATATACAGCTGAGATAGATAGCTGAGATAGATAGCTGAGATATACAGCTGAGATAGATAGCTGAGATAGATAGCTGAGATAGATAGCTGAGATAGTCTTCCTTCTGAAATTGGAACTCAACCGGTGACTAACTAGACAACTAACCAAACCATAAGTCTTGAATAATCAGTACGTCAATTATGGAATTGAACGTTTTTTTGGTAATGGGTGATGGGTAATGACTCGGGAGTAATTACAATTAGCAATTAGCAATTAGCAATTAGCAATTAGCAATTACCGATTACCGATGGTAATAGAGATAATATTAATCCTCTTCATCAATACAGGAATTTACTAGCAGTTGAATTATTCCTTTGCCTTTGGATAAGATTGTAGATTTATCAATTTCAATACCTAGCCCCAAGCCAATCAAGGTTAACCCACCCATTACGAGACTAGAAGGAGCCGACTTGGTGGCAAAAGAAATGTTTTCCTCACCATTTACCCGTTCATAGGAAGCTTCCAGTGACTGGAATCCCAAAATCATCGCCACAATCAGAGCAAAAATATACCCTCCCCTTACTATCGGCTGCTTTTCATGATGATTCGGAGTTGGATAATTCACCAAAGCACTAGTGCTGGCTTGAGAGTTTTGATTGCCAGAAGGCACCGAATTAATTGATTGGTTTTGCATAGTTATTTGTTGGCAAACAGTTTTAGGGAAATAAATCGCTGTTGGCTACGTAGCTGCTCGCGTAGCGTGACCATTCGCGTAGCGTGGCCTTTTGGCCAAGGTCAATCGCGTAGCGTGGCCATTAGGCCAATCAAGTAGACCATTAGATTCAGCGATCAGTTATTGAATGAGCGTACTGAATTGACCGGTCAAGAAAGTCAGGTAACACCATTACGTTCGCGTAGTGTGACCATTCGCTTAGCGTGGCCATTAGGCCAAGGTCAATCCTTAAGCGGCAAGCCGCTTACCTAGGTAACAGGATCAACGATTTTGAGTCTTGGTGGTGAGTGATGGCTGATAGAAAATGGAAACTACATGGAAACTAACTTGCTAACGGTTCTGATATTAGTTCCCAAGCATTGACATGGCTGACACCAATGCGCACTGGTACGTTCAGATAATCATCTACCAGGTAATAATCGGTCTCATAGCGGCCTAATGTGCCATCGGGACGCCTCAGTGTGTACTGGAATTTGGGAATGTAACGCTCCCGAGTCAATCGATCAATTAGTT
The DNA here is from genome assembly GCF_010692305.1 of Moorena sp. SIO4G3. NCBI lineage: Bacteria > Bacillati > Cyanobacteriota > Cyanophyceae > Coleofasciculales > Coleofasciculaceae > Moorena > Moorena sp. SIO4G3. The sequence continues at coordinate 9,824 of NZ_JAAHIG010000192.1, forward strand.
CGTTGTACTCATCCCGACTATCACGCCACAAGTAGCGATAATTAAAGCCAGTCCACTGATGGGGTTGGAGAATGCCTCGCTCTGGTGCAAGTAGGTCATTGGTATGTAAGCAAACATCATTCCACATTGACGTAATTACTACAATCCGACCTTCTTCACGCTTTTCTTTGATAAAATCATTAACACGAAGGTAGTTTGCTCCTAGCAAATAGGTTCCGTCTTGGCGTATTGGTCCGGTCATCTTTGTCTGGCTCCTGAGTATGGAGGTGGGAATTTGGTAAGGTCGCTCGCATCCGGGCCAAGATACAATAGCCCGTTGGAGCCTGAGTTTTTGAGCAGATACAGCCAGCTCACTAGCATGTCGCCTTAGAGCATAAGCCGCTAATCGTGATGGAGCTTCAATATTGAAACTCTCGGTGGTAACTGATAGATGGCACCCTGAGAAAAAAAAATTGTCCATTGTTGAAGACTGAAACCTAAAATGACACGCTGACTAGTGAGTGTTGCTGTTAAGCAAGTTAAACCGGACAAACGGAGACTATGGCTAACTACTATGGTTGGTGATCTAAGTAACCGACGGCTTCCATAGTACAGTAACTGGCAGGATTGATTTTAGCCAAAAATCGCTTCAAAAAACGATAATTTCTCGCTTTACATCCCCTCTGATAGCAATAACCATTGGCAGGTGTTAGTCCGATCACGGTTATTGAATCTTTGGCAACTCGTTGTTGCTCGACAATTTTGGAAAACCGTAGAAACAGCGATCGCGAATCTCCACTAACTCATCCGTTGTCCAAGGTTCACCATTGTTCTTGCATAGCACTACACCCAAACCAATCAAGTCATCATCTGTGGGTCGGTTCCCTTCTAAGATGGCTTGCAGGTTTTCAACGCTAACTTCACTTAATCGTGATAGTTCTTCCAAGTTCCAGCCATGAATGAGATCAACAATGGTAGGGGTTTGTACTGGAACTGCTGATAGTTGGCTGCTGTCTAGGTAGTTAAAAAATTTAGTCAGCGTATCTTCTAGCCCTTCACTGTAGTCAAGCTCGTGTTCGACACAGTAGTTGCGGAAGCGCTTTAGTAGATGTTTGGGAATATGTCCTCGCAGTAATGCATACCGGGGATCTGTCTTTTTGTGAACCAATGTCCTTGTCCTCTAGCTCGGGAGAGAGCAACATATGATTGTCCTCTTATAAGTTTGGCACATTTTGTCCCGATATACTTCTATTGGTATATCGTGATATCGTGACAATAGGTTAATACACTGGTTAATACACTTAGGTAGTTACTACACTTAGGGGGTTTACTTAAGTGTTTTAGTTAAGTGTTTTCTGTGTTCGTTCCTTTTGTCGCGATATATTTATATATTTACATCACTATGTCGCGACGTCAAGGCCAAAAAAAATATTTTTTTCCCCTTTCCCTGTGGCCTGTTACCTGTTGCCCTTAAGTCTATTGGTGAAACGGTACAACCAATAGGGGTAATAATACGTATAGCAACCAACTCCAATTCCAGGAGTAATGCCAGGAGCTAGTACCAGTGGAAGACTCTGGCTCTGTCAACAATGCATCGATTCTCTGTTGGAAGCGACTGGGAGACACTGGTCTACTAAAGGGAGCACAGAAATTTTCCGTAGTGATCATCGGACTACTAACCATAGTTAACAGTGATTCTGCTAACAATAGGGCATCAACCCGTTTAGCGGCCCAATGGTCAGCACGGATTTCTCGTAGGCTCAATAGTTCTTGCCACAATGACTCTGTATTTGGTAACCAAGCGGTGATTCGATGAATCCAGCCTAGCCAGAAAAACCAGAAGGTATCTCGGTAATGGTGGTGAGCTTGCTCATGGGTGATCACAGCCTCTAAATGTTCCGATGAAAGAGTTTCTAAGAGTCCCTGACTGACCACAAGTTCCGGTTGCCAAAAGCCAATCTGAGCAATAAAGGGTATGGGAGTGTCTAAAAGACGAGCCAATTGACCCTGACTAGCTAGGGATTCAGGGATTGGAGTCAAGCCAGAACAGTTTTCAACTCTTTCCCATTGCCCATTTTGCCATTGCCCATTTATTAAGCAAATTTGAGGTAAGGAACGAACTTGTTGCAAAGACTGCCAACCAAGCTTTGCTGACTTTAGCCACAACATTAGTGCCCAAACCAGAAATCCTAGGGCTAGACAGTAGCTGATCCAGTCGGTGCGTAACCCGATCATTTGTCCCTTTGGCCCCATGGATAGCACAGCCACAGCAGTGGTTAGCAGGAGTAGGGGTGGAGCAAGAAATTGCACTAGTAACTGTTGCCAGCACTTGGGACAACTTGCTGGGAGTTGGTAGCTTGTGCGTCTGTGCCAGCAAGCCAACCCTAATGCTGCTATTATCATTACAAAATGCATTATTTTCCCTCCTTCCGCCTTTGACGTGCTGCTTGCAGTCGTTGTGCGATCGCAGAAATTTGTTCCACACTTGCTGCATCTAAGCTATCGGCAAAGGCAGCAACTACATCTGGATTGCCTACAGCTAAAAAGCGATTAAGCTGGTCATGGGCTGCGAGTACCTGGGCTTCTTGGCGAGACACTAAGGGTCTCCATAAAAAGGTACGCTGTCGTTTATCACAACTGAGCCAACCTTTCTGGGTCAAGCGGCGTAGCACTGTGGTCACTGAAGCATAGGCTAATTCCCGATCTGGGTCAGCCAAAATCTGTTCATGGACATCTTTGACAGTAGCGCAACCTAATCCCCAGATGATCTCCAAGATTTCTCGTTCCAATGGACCTAGGGAGAGTTGTTTAGGGCGATGATGGGGCAGAGGACTCATAGATTACTGGTTGATTTTGGTTTAATTTTAAGCTAATTATGGTGCTAGAGGTTATTTATAGTGTATGAAGTTTTGAGCAGCCAGGCTATTGAGATTCATATGTAGTCGGTCTGCTGCCTTTATTTATAGTCTTGCTTCTTAGGTTTGACAGGGGTTATTAATCGGCTTACAGTCATTCTATGGAATAATTATAGGCCACTCTGTAGCCTGCTATCTGTTTTGATCAGAAGGAGAATACCCTTGAAGAAGCTGCTATCAATCCTGTTGACTGCTACGGTATGGTTTACATTTGCTCTAGAACGTCCAGCCCTCGCTGGTGATGCCGCTCAGGGAGCTAAGGTTTTTAGTCAGAATTGTGCTGCTTGTCATATCGGTGGCAATAACGTGATTATGGCCAATAAAACCTTGAAGAAAGCTGTGCTGAAACGATATAAGATGTATGACCTGGAAAATATTAAAACCCAGGTAACCAATGGCAAAAATGCTATGCCCTCCTTCAATAAAAAGCTGACTGAGCAGGAGATTGAAAATGTGGCTACCTATGTTTTATCGCAGGCGGACAATGACTGGCCGTTGGGTAAAGAAATTTCTAATCAAAAATCCCCAGAGTCCAAATCTCCACAATTAGGTATAGAGGCTGATCAGAAGCCAGTTAATCAGGACAAAACCGATACCCTTAAACCCAAAAAGCGCCCATTCTGGCGCTCATTGTTTTGATTCCCCTCAGGTTAATTACTCGATAGCGCCATGATTTCCGAGGTTACTAAAACCGGGGATTGGCGCTTTTTGCACTTCAGGAGTATGAAGATGCGATGGACGTTCGCGTAGCGTCGGCTCTGCCGATAGTCCCGCTTTCAGCGAACGCTTATTATCACCAAGCCAAAGCCTATTCACAATTGGTAAAAAGCTAACTCACCCAACCCCATCAGGTAGACCTTTGAGTACTTTCGAGCAAATCCAAGCAATTCTCGTTCTGACAGCAAGTAGGGCTATGTCTACCAAACTGTTGCATTATAACCATCAGATTAGAACTATCTGGGGGTTTTTTGTAAAGTTATGTTACAAATTCGGAAACTGCGACATAAAAGTTGTGGACTCAACCAGATAAGTAACTGGTGACTCAAAATCAATGGTGTTAGTTAGGTTGCTAACAAACTCAAGCTCAAGAGGGTTGACCTAACTCTTGCTGGTGTTATAGAGCAAATTATGCCTCAAGACGGGTAATGCTCATCCTCAGAATTGGTTTCGCTGTTAGCTGTTACGAAGTACCCAAATGGGTACTGGCAATGCCTGAACTGGTTTCCCACAATGGAGCAAAAGGGGGTTAAAGTGATGCTGTCAAAGGTACCAGAACAAAGTTGGCACCGAGTCCGTTTGGTGCTAGCGATTAGTTGGCTAATATTAATTTTCTCGTTGTTTTATGACCCGATCTCACACAATTTAACTGATCCTGATCATCTATTCAGCCTATTTCGGGATCCCATGCTCACCCGAGACCCATGTGTTCAAGTCCAGGGAGTATGCCTAGATGAAAAACCCTATGCCCTCGGAGCGCGATTGTTTTGGGGCATGATCGTGCCTAGCGCCATCATGATTGTCTTGGTGTTCGGTCATGAGACTTGGCGACGCATTTGCCCACTTTACTTTCTCTCCCAAATTCCCAGAGGGTTGGGATTACAGCCAAAGCGGGATATCAGCAAAAATTCTTGGCTGGTTCGTAACCATTTATATGTCCAGTTTGCCATTTTATTTATCGGCTTGAACTGCCGGATTCTATTTGTTAACTCTGAGCGCTTGCTTCTGGGTTTGTTTCTGAGCCTGACTATCGTATCTGCCATGATGATGGTATTCCTCTATGGTGGCAGAAGTTGGTGTCATTATGTCTGTCCATTTGGCATAGTTCAGATGGTATTTATTGGACCACGGGGATTGCTTGGCACTGACGCTCACAACACACCGCCAAAAACTATTACCCAGTCCATGTGTCGCACCGTAGACTACACCACAGGTATTGAAAAAAGTGCCTGTATCAGTTGTAAGTCCCCTTGTATGGATATCGATTCCGAAAAAGCCTACTGGCAACAACTTACTAAGCCTGGTCGGAAATTAGTCCAATACGGTTATTTAGGCCTTGTGATTGGCTATTTCCTCTACTCCTGGTTGTATGCAGGAAACTTTGATTATTACATGTCTGGGGCTTGGGCCTATCAAGAAAATCAGTTAGGTTCCCTTTTCAAGCCAGGGTTTTACATCATGAATCACCCGATTGGGATTCCTAAACTGGTGGCAACTCCTCTTACCTTCCTTGTCTTCGTGGTCCTCAGTTGTGTAATTTGTACCAAGCTAGAGAAGCTATACAAAGCTGCTCTGTGGCGAAAAAATAAGTCTATCACTCACGAGCAGGTATTGCACCGAGTCTTTTCCATTTGTACCTTTATTGCCTTTAACTTCTTCTTCATTTACGGGGGTCGTCCCGAAATTAATCGCTTCCCTGTTTTAGTGCAATTTCTGTTTCAGAGTGTAGTGATTCTGGTGAGCAGTTTATGGCTTTATCGAACTTGGGGTCGTAGTTCCCAACAATATACCCAGGAGAGTTTGGCAGACAAGTTGCGCCGTCAACTGAAGAAGCTACCCCTGGACTTCTCGGAATTTCTGGAAGGTCGTTCCGTGGATGAACTCAAACCTGAGGAATTACACATCCTGGCTAAAACCCTACCTGGTGCTAACCAACAATACCGCTTGGGGGTATACAAAGGGGTGTTAAGAGAAGCGATCCAATCTGGACATGTCAATTCCGCTAGTAGCCTAGAGGTTCTCCAGCAGATCCGGGATGAACTGGGTATCAAGGATCAGCAACATTATCAGATTTTAGAAGAACTTGGTAAGGAGCAGGAAAACTTACCGATCTTGTATCCCCACTATGGACGGGACCCCTATCAGGTACTGAGCACCATCAAAGAGCGCCAGAAGACCAGTACTTGTAACCAACGCACTATCCTCAGGGAATCCCGCCAGCAGAATCGCTCTGATCAGCGCACCAAGCTGCTAAAAGACCGCCAAAATGAGAATCAACCAGGTGATCACGACTAGTCCTTGGTTTCCGAAGATAGTACATTCAACAGGGTGATACGAGGAGGATATACCGGAAAAAAGAGAGAATTTTTCATAAAAAGAAAAAAAAAGGCTGATAATTATATGGCCACTGGTAAAACACTTATCAAAGACTTACTGGTGGTTCAGGCCGAGGGTAAGGTACTACCGATGAAGACAAGTTGAGATGAATTGTGAACTCAGAAAATCCCTTCATAAATTTCAGCAATTGACGCAATTGACCCATTAGTTCGGTAATTTGGAGTGACACAAAACATGCTTACGACTACAGTCATCAACTACCAAACCAACGAGTTACAGGAAAAAATCCTGAAACCGGAAACTGGAATTCAAGGTGAGTATCTGATTGGCCGCCATCCAAGTTGTGACCTAGTCTTGGATAGTCCTGTAGTGAGTCGTGTACACGGCAGAATTCTATGTCAAGGGGGAAAGTATTACTTTACTGACCTCGGTAGCACAGATGGCTCTCGGATCAATAACGAGGAGGTTGATGTTAACCAAAACTGGCTCCTGAAGGAAGATGACATCATCCGCATCGGTGAATTTGTGTTGTTGGTCAAAGACCTAGAGCTCTATGGCTCTAGCCAGGAAGCCAACCTGGTAGATGGTAATAGCACTGGGATAAAGCAATGGACTAAGGGTGAGATTACTGTCCGCTGTGTACAGGTCATTGATGAGACCGATGATGTAAAAACATTCCGCTTCGTTGCCGAACCACCAATACTGTTCAGCTACAAGCCAGGTCAGTTTGTCACTCTCGAT
>NZ_JAAHIG010000193.1:0-16496 GCF_010692305.1 Moorena sp. SIO4G3
TCCCCCTGCAAGTGTAATGGCAGGGGGTAATAGCAGGGGGTAATAGACCATAGAACTAATACCTGCCTGCTTTAATTTTTGGCGCACCTCGTCCCGATAGTTGCTATTGCTGCTATCTTGAGTTAAGCGAATGGTGTACTGGTTCCAGACGGAGTTTCCCCCAGGGGTTTCCCGAGGCAGGATTATATCAGGTAATAGCTGCAATAACTGGTGATACCGGGTTGCTACCTGACGACGGGCATTGTTCCAGCCATCGAGATAGGGTAGCTTTACGTTAAGAATAGCGGCTTGTACGGCATCTAAACGGCTGTTAATACCATTGATTTTATGGTAATAACCAGAGGATCTGCCGTGGTCTCGCAGCATCCGTATTGAGGCCGCAACAGTTTTGTCATTGGTAGTTACCGCACCACCATCGCCACAGGTTCCCAGATTCTTGGTGGGATAGAAGCTAAAACAACCAATATGTCCAATACTGCCAACCTTTTTTCCCACCCATTCAGCACCAGTCCCTTGGGCACAGTCTTCAATGACTGCAAGACAATGAGTCTTGGCGATATCCATCACAGCAGTCATATCTACTGGCTGTCCGAACAGGTGAACTGGTATAATTGCCCTAGTATTATGGGTAATCGCTTTTTCAATCTGATTGAGATCGATATTAAAGGTTTCGGCATTGATATCGACAAAGACTGGAGTAGCACCAACTTCAGCAATTACTTCAGCGGTAGCGATGAAGGTGAAGGGTGTGGTAATTACCTCATCACCAGGTCCGATATCTAAAGCTCGCAAGGCGAGATAGAGAGCGTCTGTGCCAGAGTTACATGCAATGCATTCCAGGGTACCTGTGTAAGCGGCAAACTGTTGCTCAAAGTGCTCTACCACTGGACCACCAATATAACGTCCAGAGGAAAGAACGTCACCGACAGCAGCACTGACTTGTTCTCCAATAACTTGGTACTGCCGTTTTAAGTCAAGAGGGGGTATAGTATTCACTTGTTCCTCACACCTTAAATTGTTTGTGAACTACCCCGACCTACTACGTAGAGGTCGGGGCTTCCAGCTTCACGGAAGAATGCCTTAACTTGGACGGACGTCCGCGTCTTGGTCTTACTTCTTCTCCACTGGCGTTGACCTCCCCCGTCCCAGAGGAGGATAGCATTCTGATTCCTTCTGCTCTAATGTTTTTTGCCGCATTACCATCTCTATCGTGGTGAGTTCCACAGCTTGGACAAGTCCAAGATCTTACATCTAGTGGCAACTCTTTGATTCTGTAATGACAATTAGAACAGGTTTTGGAACTAGGAAACCATCGGTTTATTTCAACCAACACTTTCCCTTCTTTCTCGCACTTATAGGAAAGAAAGTTGACAAAGGTTCCCCAGCCCAGATCAGATATTGCTTTAGCTAATTTGTGGTTACGAACCATGCCCTTGACATTTAGGTTTTCGACTACTACTACTTGATTGTTATCAACTATCTTTCTGGATAGCTTATGTAAGTAGTCTTGACGGACATTTCCAATCCGTTCGTATACCTTAGCTACAATCTTTCTGGCTTTTTTTCGCCCGCTACTGCCCTTTTTCTTTCGAGCAGCAATACGTTGTTTTTTGGCCAGTTTCTTTTCGTACTTAGCTAGATGCTTGGGATTTCCAAACTTAGAGGTCTTTTCGCCGTCATAGGTGATCGCGAAATCCTTAATACCCAAATCAATCCCGATCGCTTTTAGCGGGTCCTTACTGACCATCACCTTCCCTAGGTGCCCTTGACCTTGGCGAATTAAATTAGCCAAGGCCAAGCGCACCTCTGTGGAAGGTTGTACATCATCTAAGTTGTCGTACTCTATTAACACAGAAGCATAGTATTTACCGGATGGAGTTTTGCTGACAGTTACAGTTTTAATTTCTCCATCTAGTGGTCGATGGATTATTGCCCTGATAGTACCTAGTTTCCCAGGAAACTTCAAGCAGCTCCCAATTTGTTTCACGTTTTGGGGATACTGAATCGATTGGCGATGATGATATGATTTGAATCTAGGATATTCAGCCCTACCCTCAAAGAAATTTTGATAGGCACGACTAAGGTTGAGGCTCACAGATTGTAAGACCTGAGAGTAGCACTCTTTTAACCATTCAGTCTCTTTTTGTCTTTTGAGTTTTGGCAGCATAGAGTTGAGTGCAGACTGTTTTAGCCCTTTGCCAGTTTCCTTGTAAGTTTCTATACATTGATTCAAGGCGTAGTTCCACCACCAGCGAGCACATCCAAAATGCTGAGCCAGTATTTGAACTTGCTCTTGCGTAGGATAAATTCTAACTTTGACGGCTCTATGCTTCATTGCACTCAACCTCTTGATCGACCTTCCTTACTATTATATATGTTTTGCATTAAGGCGTCAAGGTATAAGTCAAGTCCTTGGCTCGCTATCCATGCCGGAGACGAAACCTCAGTATAGTGGAGCCTTTACAGGGGACTGGTTATCAGAAAAGGGGTTAAAACTTATTAACTAAGGCTCCACTATACTTACGGTAACTTCGTTCCCCAACCTACAACGCACGAGGTTGGGGAATTTCGCGATTTTTGTTAAAACAGAATTTTTCCCAAAAAGGGTTCAAATTTTACCTGTAGCTTAATTTTTACTCCTGGCCTTGAAGGTGATCTGGTTTAAGGTTATCTGATTGAAGGTTGAAGGTTAAACTTTTAAAGTTGAAAGTTAAAAGTTGAAGGCTTAAGGTTTAAGGTTGAAGGTTGAACGCGCACGCGTGGCCAAAGGCCAAGGTTGAAGGTTGAACGCGCACGCGTGGCCTTTTGGCCAAGGTTTGAAGCTGGGATGGTGAGATGGTGGATGCTTCAAAACTAGTCTGATAACTTTCAACCTTCAACCTATTAACCTTCAACCTGTTAACTTGAAACCTGTTAACCTTAAACCTGTTAACTTTAAACCTGTTAACTTTCAACCTGTTAACTTTCAACTCCAATCACAATTAACAGACGATCTGAGACAATAGATTAAAACAAGTTAGCTGTGGTGGCTGGTGGATTCTTTAATTGAACTCGATCTTAGCGATTTAGCGTGGGGATTGGGCATGATGGCGATCGCAATTGGTTTATCCAGCTGGCAAAGGCTGGGTTTGGAAGTTGAACTAGCGATCGCAACTGGCCGAACTATCGTGCAACTCATTGTTGTGGGATATGTACTGGCTGTGATTTTTGCCTTAGATCACCCGATCCCTGTTTTAGCTATCTTAATGGTAATGCTGACTATTGGTACGATTACTGCCCGCAATCGGATTAGTAACCACAAGATCCCGAGACTTTTACCAATAGTTTTCAGTTCCCTGTTCTTCAGTACAGCATTGACCTTAATCTATACAAATCTATTGATGATTCAACCAGAACCTTGGTATGCACCCCAGTACCTGATTCCCTTAGGAGGTATTGTGCTGGGCAATGCCATGAATGGGGCTGCGATCGCAGGGGAACGCCTAGTTAGCACCATTAGCAAGAGCACTCTGGAAATCGAAACCCATTTAAGTTTAGGTGCAACGGGACAACAAGCAGTAGCCGGTTACCGTAAGGATGCGATTCGGGCTGGGTTGATTCCTACTCTTAACTCCATGATGGTAGTGGGACTGGTGACTTTACCGGGAATCATCACAGGTCAATTGTTAAGTGGTATTGATCCCTTGAATGCTGCTTCCTATCAGATATTAATTATGTTTATGCTCGCATTTACTAATTTGATCGCCACCTTATTGATAACCTATGGGTTGACACGGCAATTTTTTAATCAGTCTGAGCAATTAACGATATAGCAGTTATCAATTGGGTGAGGTACACAGTCACGGGGTTAATCGCAGTAGGGAGTCGAGGGAATAAAATTGAGTGTACCTCATACCAATCACTCTTGAGGCAATTGAGCAAATTCCTCGGAATAGACTTCAATCACCATATCTGGATCATCACGCTCAGCAAGCGATCGCATAACCTTACCCAACAATACCGGTTTGGATACACCAGTTTCCGGATGGATAATCGTCCGGGCTCGAATCGTTAACTGGTTATTTGCGCCACCGAGGCGTCCATAGGAATAAAAATTACTAGCAGCTTGGCGCAGTGTCGCTTCTACTTCCGACTCTGTCGCAGTAGGGGGCAAAGCAATCACGGTTTGGTTGCCACCATTATCGTAAACTACAGTATATCGGATTGCCCCTGGAATGGTAGTACGGGTAAAGGGTACTAATGATAAGGAGAAAAAGCTAGCGGTTAGCACTAGCATAAACCCAGTGACTCCTACCAGACGAAACCGGAGACCCCATTTGAAGATAAAACCGAGTATAGCAATCAAGCCACAGGCTAAAGTCAGAATACCTGACCATTGAGTGTAGATCAGAAAATCAGCTGTTGTTGGCATAGTAGTTTATAGATTTAGTAATAGGTAATTTAGCAAATAGAACAGGGAACAGGGAACAGGGAACAGAAAGTAGGGCATCAAAAATTATCACAATTCCTCCACGGATTCCTATTGATCATCGTAATGGATAATTGGTGACTGACCACTCATAAAATTAGAGTAGCATCTAGATTTATGAGCATCCTATTTTTGCAGATAATACTTTCAAGAATAGTTGTAATTCCTAGTCAAAAAAATGCTAATTATTAAGGTAGGGTAGGCAAAGTTATATTAGCTAGAATACTCAGTTTAAGCAAACTGTCTGTTTTTACCCACTTTACAAGCTGAGTAACGTGTTTACCAAAAGGAGTAATCCAGAAATAAATAATCTAAATTTTACTGGTTCCGCACACTAAGATTAGCGGCGACATCAAATACAAATCCTAACTGAGCCAATACTCGAAAAGCTGCTATTATATGTTGTTGACGACTATCACTTTCCTCTTCAAAAGACGTAAATTGGTCTAGTTTACCAATAGCGCTAAGGAGTTGAGTAGTCACTGGTTTAGTTGAAACCATAATCAACCATTTATCAACTATAATTATAAACTAAAAATCAAGAATATAAGCGATAATTGTTACAACAGTAGAACAGCTGGCCGATCGGTTCAATTTTCTATTGCCCATTGTCCATTTTAACAATCCTCGCGGAATTACCCACCCTCTTAAGGGTGGGGATGGATAGCGAGACGACAACTTATTGCGAATTGTGTTATAATAAAGCTGGTTGCTGACCCGCCTGACTGACTAAAAGGCTACCTTACAAATGGTCTGATTTCTGATCAATTAGTCAAACCATTAGGTGTACAAAGTACTAGCAGAGCTCAGGGAAGAGGCAAGCCCCGGCTGGTTGACCATAGAGTCGTAATTCCAAGGTGAGTCTGTCGTAAAAGTTATACGTCTGCGGAAGGTGGATGTCTGCCTGTGGACGCTGAGTAAGACCGTATTGCAGCAGGCGCGCGCCTCCTAGGCCGGGTTCCCCGGCCTAGGGTCGCGCCTCTGTTTGAGGCGTCGGCGGATGAAGCGGGAAGCCCTATTGACGAATAAGACCGTCCCTGGTTGAGTTGAGATTGGAAGCCCCAGCCTCAGCGAAGCAGGCTGGGGTACTTCACAGCACTATATTAGATTACTATGCTAAGAGCCGGAATTGTTGGACTGCCTAATGTAGGCAAATCAACCTTATTTAATGCCCTAGTTGCCAATGCCAAGGCAGATGCTGCTAATTTTCCCTTTTGTACCATTGAGCCGAATGTGGGTGTAGTTGCTGTGCCAGATCAGCGGTTGCAGGTTCTGGCAAAGATTTCTGAATCTCAGAAAATCGTGCCAACTCGGATTGAGTTTGTGGATATTGCTGGTTTAGTCAAGGGAGCCAGTAAAGGGGAAGGCTTGGGTAACCAGTTTTTAGCCAATATCCGAGAAGTCGATGCAATTGTCCATGTGGTGCGCTGCTTTGATGATGATGACATCATCCATGTTTCCGGCTCCGTTGACCCAGGGCGGGATATTGAAGTAATTAATCTAGAATTAGCCTTAGCAGATTTAGGGCAAGTGGAACGCCGGATTGAGCGTACCCGGAAGCAAGCTCGTAGTAACAAAGATGCCAAGATGGAACTTGATGTCTTGGAAACCTTGAGCGCTGGGTTGAATGAAGGCAAATTAGCGCGCCAGATTAGTTTAACAGAAGAAGAAGCCGAGTCAGTCAAGCAATTGGGATTACTGACCAGTAAGCCAGTTATCTATGCCGCTAATGTATCTGAAGATGACTTAGCTACTGGTAATGACTGGGTCGAGCAAGTGCGACAAATTGCTGCTACCGAAGATGCTCAAGTGGTAGTGGTTTCTGCTCAAGTAGAGTCAGAACTAATTGAGTTACCTGAGGAAGAGCGAGAGGATTTTCTTCAGTCCCTTGGTGTAGAAGAAGGGGGATTAAAATCCTTGATTGGCGCTACCTACGAATTGTTGGGCTTACGTACCTTTCTCACCACTGGTCCCCAGGAAACCCGAGCCTGGACTATTACTGCTGGTATGAAAGCGCCCCAAGCGGCTGGGGTAATTCACACGGATTTTGAGCGAGGCTTTATTCGAGCAGAAACTATTGCTTATGGGGATTTGGTAGCTTCTGGGGCGATGACGGCTGCTAAAGAAAAAGGGTTAGTTCGCTCAGAAGGTAAAGATTATGTTGTGCAAGAAGGAGATGTGATGCTTTTCCGCTTTAATGTTTAAGTAGTGGTGCTCTAGGGGGTTATACCCATGGATATTATTAGTCTTTTAATTGCCTGTTTGGTTACTGCCGTCAGTTTGTTGATCATTTCCAAACTCCCAACTGGTGTCGAGATTGATAGTTTTGAGAAAGCATTGGTTTCAGCAGTGGTGTTCGGCATTCTCAATGCCCTATTGAAACCAATCCTGGATGTTTTAGCTCTTCCTCTTACTATCTTGACTCTTGGGGTTTTTGCTGTTGTGGTCAACGCCATTATTTTTGGCTTAGCCGCTGCTTTGGTAACGGGATTCCGACTGCGCTGGGGATTTTGGAGCGCTTTGATTGGCGCAATTGCCCTTGGTTTCGTTAATTCCTTGATCTATAAGCTGCTCGGAACTTTGACTTGATTATTGGTACCTAACAGCTAAAAGACAGGTAGACAGACAGCTTATGCGCTACGCGCACGCTGCTTGAGGTGCCGTCAGCTATCAGCCGTCAGCTAATCAACGGGAGATAGTAAACAAGCATCTGGGTTACTGGTAGGACTGCTTGAAAATACCTGGTCGTTTTACTCATCCCACCCCGTGCAGCGATCGCGTCCGGTAGCTGATAGCTGATAGCTGATAGCTGAATGCTTAAACAGACAGGTAAACACAACAGGTAAACACAACAGGGGCAAAGGATAACAAACTCTAGCTCCTTGGCTTGTTGGCACTACACGGATATACAAATACCGAAGATACACCGATAACAAATGACTATCTGATCCGTGCATCTAGGTTAAATCCGTGTAGTTTTCGTTTGTCTTGAAATATCCACCCCCGAGCCCTGCACTCCCTACTCCCTACTCCCTACTCCCTACTCCCTACTCCCTACTCCCTACTCTCTACGACTTTATACCTCACCCAATTGAGAACTACTATATGAATTCAATCGCACCAGCAGTCTACATCATCGGTGCTGGACCAGGCGCTCCAGACTTATTAACTGTCAAAGCCTTGAAAATCCTCCAAAAGGCAGATGTTATTATAGTGGCAGATTCTCTAGTGCCCAAACAGATGTTAGAGAGTGTTCGTGCTGATGCCGAAATTATTCGCTCTGGCAACAAAACCCTGGAAGAGATTGTGCCACTGATGATTGAACGAGTGCGATCGCATAAATCTGTGGTCAGGCTACACTCAGGAGATTTGACTCTATATAGTGCTATCCACGAGCAAATGCAAGCTCTAAAGGAAGCCTCTATTCCCTTTGAACTTATCCCAGGCATCAGCGCCTTTCAAGCAGCAGCAGCACAACTTGGTGTTGAGCTAACTATACCGGGATTAGTACAAACGATTATCCTTACCCGGATTAGTGGTCGTGCTTCTGCTGTGCCCGACTCAGAAGAATTAGCATCCCTAGCTGCCCATCAAGCTAGTCTGTGCCTCTATCTGAGTGCTCGTCATGTAGAAGCGGCTCAAGCCAAACTCCTAAAACACTATTCTGCCGATACACCAGTAGCGGTTTGCTTCCGCATTGGCTGGCCAGATGAAAAAATCTGGCTAGTTGACCTTGAAAACATGGCAGCAACGTCTCATGAGCACAATTTAATTCGGACAACCCTTTACTTAATCAGTCCGGCACTAAAAACGGCTTTAAACCCTGATAGCCTTAAAACCCGTTCCCGTCTCTATCATCCCGAACACTCCCACCTCTTTCGTCCTCACCCCTCTATTGTGTAAACTATAACTAAGGTTAGGTTAATTTTTGTGTGGAAGTGTGAAGCAACTTAATTGCCCAAAGTGTACAGGAACATTAGAGCCAGTTACCTGCCATGACATTGAAGTAGACCGCTGTGTCAACTGCAAAGGCATTTGGTTTGATTCCCTAGAGGCCGAAATACTCAAAAAGATTAAAGGTTCTGAGAGTCTAGATATTGGAGACCCGGAAATTGGCTCTGAGCTTAATCAGATCAATGATGATATTTACTGTCCCCGCTGCGGAGCTAAAATGGTCCGCATGCTTGATATTGATGAGTACAGCATCTGGTACGAAAAATGTTTCGAATGCCACGGGGTTTGGCTAGATGCTGGAGAATTCAGGCAGTATAAGCATAATTTTCAGCCCAGAGGTGTTCTACATCGAGTTAAGCGCATGTTTAGAACCCAAAAGGACATCCCCAACCCTGTCTTTTAAACGCCAAAATTTTGTACACTAATTGCCATTGACCGTTCGCGCAGCGATGCAGCGCGGTCTTGGGGAGGCAGCGCGGTCTTGGGGGTCCCCCCCATGAGCAACTGCCGTGGTTTCCCCCATGAGCGACTGCATCAAGACAGCGTCGGGCTTTGCCCAAAAGGTCACGCTACGCGAACGCTAAGAAAATAGGGAGAAAGACTCGTGCTAGACGAACAAGCGAAAAAGACCATGCTGCGCAAAATTCCCCATGGTCTATATATCTGTGGGGTCAGGGATGGTGAAGAAACAATCAATGGCTTCACGGTCAGCTGGGTGATGCAGTCTTCCTTCAAACCGCCACTAATAGTTAACTGTGTTAAACAAGATACTGGTTCCCACCGCATCATTAAGAAAACAAAGGTATTTGCCCTAAGCTTCCTCGATAGTGGGCAAAAAGATATGGCAGCAAAATTTTTCAAACCCCAAAGTCGCGTTGGTAATAAGTTTGCTGATGTAGAATTTTACCTAGGAGAGGTAACTGGTTGTCCGATCATTTCTGACTCCCTCGGTTATGTAGAATGCCAGGTTAGAGGGAGTGTGGAAGAAGGCGATCACACGGTCTTTGTTGCTGAAGTCGTTGGTGCTGGCATTCATCGGGAAGGAGATCAGTTGTTACTAGAAAGCACTGGTTGGCAGTATGGCGGTTAGAGATTAGACTTCTTACAGAAGTTGGGAACAGGGAACAGGGAATAGGGAACAGTGAGCAAGAATTGACCTAAAGCGATGCAGCGAGGTAGCGCGGTCTTGGGGAGGCAGCGCGGTCTTGGGGGTTTGTTTCCAGGGGGCTTACAGCTCTATTCCCTATTCCCTGTTCCCTGTTCCCTGTTCCCTAAAAATCCAGAATATGTACTCAAGAAAGTCGCAAACCGCTATATCAAGACTATGCCGCTAATTAAAGTTCAAACTTCCATTGATGCTCCAGAATCAGCAGCGGTTGAAGGGTTGCTGAAAAGCCTTTCCGGAAAACTAGCCGAGCATGTGGGAAAACCAGAAGCTTATGTGATGACAGCGTTTGAGCCTGGTGTGGCAATGACGTTTGCTGGTAGCTTTGACCCAGTTTGCTATGTGGAAATTAAAAATATTGGCACCATGAAGCCCACTCAAACTAAGGCCATGAGTCAGGATTTTTGCAAGACGATTAATGAGACCTTGGGTGTAGCACTTAACCGAATTTATATTGAGTTTGCTGATGCCCAGAGACATATGTGGGGGTGGAATGGGTCAACGTTTGGTTAGACCTTAGGGAGCAGGGAGCAGGGAGCAGGGAGCAGGTGGTGTGGTTTCCACCATGAGCGATTGGATCAAGACAATACAATAGTTCTCAAAGATACCAAGATTTCCGCCAACTACTTTATCCCTTTCGCCTCTCTGTCGGCCACTCAGCTTACCTTAAAGTCAGAAATCGTCTCAATCCATACCCGTGCTCCACAGTGTAGGGGGCTATCCGGGCGATACATGACCCGACAAGGGCCATTGACTTCTACGGTATGACCGTAAGTGTTTTTAGAACCTCGTTTGACCGTAATCACCGGATTCCGTTCGCCAGTTTTGTGATTTTGGCGAATGACTTTCTGGTTCACGTGGATCACAGCCTTAGTGTAATTTGTACGCTTTGACCAATTCCGCTTCGGTCCACGAGTGCCAGGGGTAACCACGGGCATGCCATCAAATAAGGGAATCACCCAAGTTCTACCGACCTTATAAGCTCCTTTCACTCTGCCCTTGCTCAACAGGAAACGGACGCGAGTGGCAGAGATACCTAGTAATTCAGCGGCTTGTGCGGTAGAAATCATCATGGCGAAAAACCATTGTGTTTACGATACTAATTATAGTAACACGATTTTTTAAAAGATGCAATGGGTGATGTGGGTTATGTGGGTGCTTAGAAAAACTATTGCATTTAAACTATGGGAGTTATAAGTGGTTAACGTGGAGAGTTAGAAAAACTATTGCATTTAAACTATGGGGGGTATAAGTGGTTAACGTGGAGAGTTAGAAAAACTATTGCATTCGCGCCAGGGGTGATTTAGGTGGTGTAGGTGGTTTTAAAAAAAACTATTGTATTGTCACAATTAAACTGCTTGACCCGGTAGGTGAAATGGACATCTTGGTGGAACAGGCATCTTGCCTGTTTCATTCCCAGGCGCAACATCTCCCCGATTCCCGATTCCCGATTCCCGATTCCCTGCTAACTGATAGCTGACCGCTGACAGCTGATAGCTGACAAAAAAATTCGGTCAAGTTCTGGTTAATTCCAATCCTTGACCGAATGATTTTTTGTAATAGTCAATAGCCCTAGGGTTTTTGACTATGTGTTCACCAAATCAACAACATACCAACTTAGGTTTGATACTTTAGACGTCGTACTTTATCCTGAGTTTTGAGCTTGCCAGGGATTCCAATCCCTGGCAAGTTACTATCTTAATCTACCAACAGATATCTACTCAAAATACTGATTACCTCTCCAGAATTTCCAGTAGGTTGAGGAGTACTCCACTCATGAACTTGTGCGTAGCCACGGCTATAAAGGTTATAGATTGTGACCCGCACGGTTTTGGGAGAACCGATCAATATATGTTTGATTTGCTCCCGTCCTGGCTGCCCTTGGCCAGATAATTCAGGGAGATTAGGATTGTTGGGATTATACTCAAAGTTTGGGAGAAAGTTTTCGATGTCCATAATCTTTTGTTTGTTGTTGATTTTTGGAACATTTTTATGTTAATAAATACTTATTTGTTTTGTCAAGTATTTTTCAGATTTTTTTTTGGATTTTTTTTTTATTGGGGGGGTATTATTGAAATATTTTAGATTATTTGTTTAGCTAAATTTAGTAGTAGCAATCGCGTTTTTTTTGATAGCGTTTTTTCGGGGATATTTCAGAGCGTTTTCGTAGGGGCTATTTTAGAGCATCGCGTTTTTGGTGGGGATGATAAATTAGGGGTTAGGTATTAGAGTTGGGGAGTGCGATCGCTCTTAGCGCAAGCTGAGGCCTTTGGCCACGCTTCGCGAACGCTTCATCGCGTAGAGTTTTTTGTTGAGAGCGTCGCGTTTTTTTAGGAATAATAAATTAGGTAATATAAGCGTTTATAATTTTAAAAAAAACATACAGTTTTTGGCTATTCCCAGATCTGCTGTTCCCTGTTTCCTGTTCCCTATTCCCAGATCCGCTGTTCTCTACTCCCTAAAACCCAAGAGAAAGTCTCTCACCCAATTTAAAACTGCTATAGTATAATAAATAATATCTAAAATACCGCCTTGTTTTAGGTAGTCCTGGCGTTGGACTTGCGAAGGTTAGAGCTTTATGAGTCTTGCTAAGTCATCTAACGATAGTCAACCCTCTAGGGAGGAAATTTACCAAGCCTTTTTGCGATCGCTAAGGCGACGGAGGGGATTTGGGATTGTGTTCATGCAATCCCCTCCAGCGGAGGCTAAGCGGATCATTGGGCGAGTGCATCAGGATTTACCCCAGAAGCAAATAGCAACCTTAACATTAACCGAGCCCATTGATAATCTTTATGATCGTGTTGAAAATATTCTAGACCGCGATCAGTTGAGTATTCTCTTCATTCAAGGTATCGAAAAATCCTTAGAAGCTTATATCAAGCCAGGATATCGCGGAGACGGGGATTACTACAATCTTGATACTGTCCCTAGCATCTTGAACCACTTAAACCAACGGCGAGAGCTATTTCGAGATCATTTCCCAACTCTTTGCTTCATTTTTGTTTTGCCAGCGTTTGCTATTAAATACTTTATTCGCCGTGCTCCTGATTTCTTTGATTGGAGCGCAGGTGTTTTTGATTTTTCTGTTGATATAGGAGGTAAAGATTTCTCGGATAATGTAATCCAACCAGGGCAAGACAACATCAACGTTGGTAGTGGTAGACTTGCTGACGAAACGATTAACTATTTTCAACAGGCTTTACAAAGGCAACGAGAAATCGGCGATCGCAAGGGTGAGGCAGATTCTTTAAGTAGCTTGGCTAATGCTTATCGATCCTTAGGCCAATATCGAGAAGCGATTGACTATCTTCAACAGGCTTTACAAATTCAACGTGAGATTGGTGACCGCTACGGAGAATTAGCTTCTTTAAGTAGTTTGGGTGGAGTCTTATATTGCCTCAAGCAGTATGAGCAATCCATAGCTTCTTATGATCAAGTAATCAATATTTACCAAGAATTGGGACTGGATCAAGCAACTTTATTGAGTCAGATGCTGATTAATCGAGGTAATGCCTTAAAGAGCATAGGGCGGTTAGAGGAATCAATTAAGAACTACAATCAAGCCCTGGCAATTGAACCAAACTCAGATCAAGCTTTAGTTCAGTGCGGCGATGCTCTCAATCAGTTGGGACTATGAATTGCTATTACAATTAAACTCATTAAACCTGAGCACATCTTAATTATGGATCCCTCCTCACTTTTATCCGGTTTAACAATCCAGAAAATAGCGCAATCGTTGTTGCCTATTGTTTTGCGAAAAGCAGGGGAGCGTATAGCTCAAGCCCTGAATCAAAGCGATATCGAAAAAGCTATCAAAGCTGGAGTAGAAGCGATTGATGAATGGGAAAAACAACGGGATACTCAACAGCGTTTATTTTTTCATGTTGACCCGGATGGATGGAATGGAGTTGATCGTTTTTTGGGAGATTATTTTACTAATTCGGCAGTTTTGCTAGAATTAACCCAACCGTTAATCAATCAAGGTAAGCCAAACCGGGATATTTTAATCAAAGCATTTCAACAGCAAGCTGAAGCCCATAAGATTAAACTAAATCAACAAGCCAGTCTACAGGATTGGATGGAGACCTTTGTTAATGCTTATTTTAAGCATACTGCTACTTATCTAAAATTTCAGGTAGCTAAACAGGATTATTGTCAACAGTTAGCCAATTGGTTTGATGATGTTACATTTGCTGGCATTGCTGTGGCTGGGCAAGAAGTAGAAAAATCTGAGAAATTAGCCCAGATTTTTGTAATGCCCGATGTTGTGGAAGAGGTGGCAACTGCTAGGGATTTGGAATTGGAGCGGTTAGCAGAGGCAAGTGGTGAAAAACGAGACAGGGCGCTGTTGGAAAAGACAACTCCTAGGAAATTTTTGGCTGATCAGTTGTTAAGTCAAAATCAGTCAAGACGAGTAGTGATATTGGGTGCGCCAGGCTCCGGTAAAACAACCTTGATGAGTTATTTTGCGGTAATGTTGGCTCAGAGCAAGGCTGAGGTTTTGGGATTAGATACTGATACCGACTGGCTACCGATTTTAATTAGGATACGAGACTGGCAGAGATATCTAGATAAACACCTAGATAAAAGCCTGATCGACTATGCCCGTGGGTTTGCTGAAAAAACCATGGCTGTCAAACCCTTACCAGAAGGATTTTTTGACCATTGGTTGTCCGATGGTAGAGCGTTGATATTGCTGGATGGTTTGGATGAAGTAGCAGAAGACGCTAAACGGAATGATGTGGTCAGGCGCATCAATAATTTTTTAGGACAGTTTAACAGAAATCGCGCTATTATTACATCTAGACCTGCTGGTTATCGACGGGACTTTTTCCGCACTGAGGACTTTCCCCACTATCAAATTGAACCCTTTGATGACGAGAAGATTTCAGACTTTATTGATAACTGGTATAACAGTCGGTTTCAAGACCAAGCAGAAGCTCAAAGGCGCAAGGAGACGTTACGAAAGGCTCTAGATGATAATGACCGGATTAAGCTATTGGCACGGAATCCGTTATTGTTGACAATTATTGCCTTAATTCATCGGTATCAAGCGGTATTGCCCAAGGAGCGCCATAAGCTTTATGACAAGGCGGTGGAAACGTTGTTAACGTCTTGGGATGCCAATAAAGAGTTAAGTAGTGATAAGCGGTTAACCTATTTGGGTTTGGATGATTTACGCCGGTTGATGGAATGGTTGGCTTATTGGATTCATACCCAGGGAAATGTTGAAGATAACGACAGTGGCACGCTGATTGACCGGGATGATTTGATTGATCAGTTGAAGCGGCAGATTAAAGACTTGAAGCAGGTGGATCTTTATGAGGCCGAGCACGAGGCGAAACGATTTGTGGAATTGATTCGGGAGCGCACCGGTTTGTTGAATGAGCAGGGGCAAGATTATTATGCCTTTGTCCATAAAACCTTTCAGGAATATTTGTGTGCGGAAGATATTGACTATGAAGCGGATAATGACGGGGATTTCGATATTGTTTTAAATCATATTCGGGAGCATTTGCATGACTCCCATTGGCGCGAGGTGTTACTATTGCTAATAGCACAACAAAAACCGAAAAAAGCGGCGAAGGCGATTAAGGCAGTTTTCACTAATAAGAGTGATTATGAGGAGTGGTTGCATCGGGATTTGTTGTTTGCTGGTAATTGTTTGGCGGAAAATCCAAAGAATTTGCGTGGTGCTGATCGTAAGTTAGTGCAAGATATTTTAGAGCGGTTGGTTGAGTTGGAGGTAACTAAAGAGCTGGTTGGCTATAAAATTCGCAACCAGGTTTATCAAATAATTTGCAGTTTTTATGAAACGGATTTTCAAGCACAGGTATTGGAATTGTTGAAAGAGCGATCTGATTTAATTGGTGACTGGCGGTTGTTGAACTACCGAGCTGAATTAGGGGAAAAAGATCAGGTAATTGAAATATGCCTAGAACGACTAAAGGATAATGACTCTGATGTGCGTTATAGGGCAGCCGATGCCTTGGTTAAATTGGGCAACAGCTCAGAAATCGTAGTCAACGGCCTACTAGCATTGCTTGAGCATAATGACTTTGATGTGCGTTGGAGCGTAGGCGAAGCCTTGGTTAAATTGGGCAACAGCTCAGACACCGTAGTCAACGGCCTCCTAGCACTGCTTGAGCATAATGACTTTGATGTGCGTTGGAACGCAGCCGAAGCCTTGGGTAAATTGGGCAACAGCTCAGACACCGTAGTCAACGGCCTCCTAGCACTGCTTGAGCATAATGACTTTGTGCGTTGGAACGCAGCCGAAGCCTTGGGTAAATTGGGCAACAGCTCAGACACCCTAGTCAACGGCCTCCTAGCACTGCTTGAGCATAATGACTTTTATGTGCGTAGTAGTGCAGCCGAAGCCTTGGGTAAATTGGGCAACA
This sequence comes from Moorena sp. SIO4G3, assembly GCF_010692305.1. Classification (NCBI taxonomy): domain Bacteria; kingdom Bacillati; phylum Cyanobacteriota; class Cyanophyceae; order Coleofasciculales; family Coleofasciculaceae; genus Moorena; species Moorena sp. SIO4G3. Next base: position 15,989 of record NZ_JAAHIG010000193.1, read on the forward strand.
GCTCAGACACCGTAGTCAACGCCCTACTAGCACTGCTTGAGGATAATCACTTTTATCTGCGTAGTGCAGCCGAAGCCTTGGCTGAATTGGGCAACAGCTCAGACACCGTAGTCAACGCCCTACTAGCACTGCTTGAGGATAATCACTTTTATGTGCGTAGTAGTGCAGCCGAAGCCTTGGGTAAATTGGGCAACAGCTCAGACACCGTAGTCAACGCCCTACTAGCACTGCTTGAGGATAATGACTTTTATCTGCGTAGTAGTGCAGCCGAAGCCTTGGGTAAATTGGGCAACAGCTCAGACACCGTAGTCAACGCCCTACTAGCACTGCTTGAGGATAATGACTCTGATGTGCGTTGGAGGGCAGCCGATGCCTTGGGTGAATTGGGCAACAGCTCAGACACCGTAGTCAACGCCCTACTAGCACTGCTTGAGGATAATGACTCTGATGTGCGTTGGAGGGCAGCCGATGCCTTGGGTGAATTGGGCAACAGCTCAGACACCGTAGT
>NZ_JAAHIG010000194.1:0-16488 GCF_010692305.1 Moorena sp. SIO4G3
TTCCATTCTTCAAGAGTTATTTAGCTAGACAGGAGGACAAGGTGTAAGCATTCAGCTATCAGCTATCAGCTATCAGCTATCAGCTATCAGCTATCAGCTAAAGGCTAAAGGCTAAAGGCCTGTGGTCACGCTACGGGAACAGTTTATGCCCATAGCGCACGCTGTCTTGATGCAGTCGCTCATGGGGGAAACCCCCTTTGGCGGCGCTGCATCGCTACTTTAAAAATAAGCTGACGGCTGAACGCGCACGCGTGAGCTTTTAGCTCACGGCTGACGGCTGTTGGCGTAGCCTGCGCGTAGCGCATATGCTTACGACAAGGTAATGGGGAGATAGGTAGATAGTGCTACCTATGAATGTCACTTGGTACCAGCAAACACTATTGCCCTAACTTAACCATTCCTTCATTTTATCCGGATATTTGATAAGTTTTGCGTAAAATTTTCCAGTTCTAGTGTCAAAAACTAGTTTGTTAACACAAACTAACTACAGAGCTGATGGTTAGTGGCAACTACCGAAGGTATGATAGGGGAGCGATTAGCCATAGCTTCAGTTACTCTTGAACATAACTTAAACCAATAAATCAAAAGGCACATATAGAGATGGGCAATAAATCAGAGCTTTTCCCACAGGGGAATGGTAAATATATCCACTCACAGCCCGTCATCTACCACACTAGAAACTCAAAATACTATCAGGATGGGCGTAAGCTAGAGGAGATTTGGACGATCATACGGCGTCGCTTTTTAGTGGCTGCTGGTGTAGCAATTACGATAACAGCTAGTATTTTTTTATGGACCTCTAATCAGAAACCTCTGTACGAAGGCAAGTTCCGACTCAGTCTGGAGCCTCTGACAGCACAGGATGATGATGAAAATCAATCGACACCAGCTTTTGAAACCTTGGCTTATAAAACCCAAATGCTGGTACTGCGTAGTGATAAACTCATCACTCCCGTGATTGAGGAAATAAACAAGCGCTATGGCAAAACTAGCTACAAGTCTTTAGTCAAGAATAATCACCTGAGGATCAAACATATTGAAGGAACTAGTGTCTTAGAAGTTCGTTACCGGGATAGTGATCCTCAAAAAGTTCACTTTGTTTTAAAGCAGCTTGCCGATAATTATATCAATTACTCCCGCCAACAAGAAGCAAGTTACCATCACAAAGACCTTGAGCTAGCAAATAGAGAGTTGCCTCAAGTACGCCAAGAGGTAGACAGACTGGAGGAAGAACTGCTGAAGTTGGAGCTAGGGTACAAGTTAATCGACTATGATCATCAAAAACAGCAGCTTTCAACTCAGATTAGCCAGATTAAGCAACAGCAATTAGATACTGACATCCAGCTTCAGGAAGCTCAGTCCTTCTACCAGATCATTTCTCAAAAGCTAGGATTGTCATCAAATCAGGTCAAGGACTCTCGCGCCTCGGAGTTAGCTCTGGCTCAAGTGACTTTGGCTGAAAACCCTTACTACCAAAAGATGCTCAACCACCTAGAAGAGGTTGAGGCTGAGATTGCTATCGAGTCAAGCCGCTATACTCCAAACAGTCCCACCATCAAGACCCTACAGCAGCAAAAGTATAATTTCTTATCCCTGTTACGCTCTGAAGCTGAACAGGTACTGGGGATCAAACTTACAGATACAGATGTTCCTAAGGTATCACCCAATTCAATTCACCAGCAGCTCACTCAACAACTGGTAGATCAAAGCATCCAAATATCAGTTTTGCAAGCACGACAAGAAGCTCTTGCTGAGGAAGAAGAAAGTCTTGAGCAAGACATGAAACAGATGTTGGTGATAGATCCAAAGTACACCAGTTTACGGCAGAAACTTACAGAGACAACCCAACGATTAGACACTCTGTTGGCGCTTAAGGAAAGGGTCCAGCCTTATTCTTGGAAACTTATTCTCAAACCCAAACAGCCTCAATATCCCATTCCACAACATCAGGAACTTCAAATTATTTTGGGAGCGATCGCAGGTATATTACTGGGTGCAGGAACAGGGTGGTTGATGGAGCGCTTAGACCATGTGTTCCACTCTCCCGACGAACTTCAACATAGCACCCAATTGCCTCTTCTTGGTGTTATTCCTTACCATCGAGCACTTAAGCCAACCAAGTCATCAACAAACCGCAAAGGTATACCTTTTGTTCCAAGCTTCCCTAAGGATCAGAAAAATAACTCAACCTCGCCAAAACTGCAGCAAGCTTCTCCCTTTTTAGAGGCCTTCCGGTTCCTCCATCGCAATATCGGCTTACTGGGCTGCGATAAGCCAATCCAATCTATTGTGATTAGCTCAGCTAGACCAGAAGACGGCAAATCTACCGTTGCTGTCCACCTAGCTATAGTGGCTGCTGCTATGGGTCGGCGGGTGCTACTGGTGGATACAAATCTGCGCCGTCCCCGGGTACATAAAATTTTTGGTTTGAACAATCAACTTGGTTTGAGTAACGTCCTTAGTAAGCGGATCAAAGCTAACCGAGCTATCCAGCAAGTGCCCATGTGGGATCATCTTCATGTGCTAACTGCTGGTTCCCCAGCACAGGATCCGATTCGGTTACTATGTGCGCCAAAGATGAGAACTTTGATGGAGCATTTTAATGCTGTTTTTGATTTAGTTATTTATGATACACCTCCCGTGATCGGACTTGCTGATAGCCGCCTCCTAGCAGCTAACACGGATGGTATGGTCTTGGTAGGTAGATTAAATAAGACTGACCGCTCAGTTCTAATCCAAGCCTTGGATGAACTCAAAACCTCTAGGACTAATCTTTTAGGTATTGTTGCTAATGATGTTGAGAACTACGCAACTAGCTCCTATTATCACCATCAGGACTACTATACAACCGATTCAGCAACCATGAAGGTGAAAAAGCTTCTAGATCAGAACATGAGATGATATGAAGTCCGGTTAATAACTTCTAATATGGTTGATTGCTTTTTTTTAATGGTTAATGGTTAATTGAGGATTAACCATTAACCATTATAGTTAGTGATCAGTAGCTGGGGATGAAAATACGTATGTTAACAGGACTAGCATCACCTTTGACAGCATCAAGGTTAGTGTTAACACGACTAGAGAAACCTGGACAGTTAAGCGTAACCGTTTACCCTGACGATACAAACGTTTATCCGGTACAGGGTGAGCAGTTTTATAAAAGAGTGTTAATGGTTTATTAGGCTGATAAGGATTCCAAAATACATGGGCACCTAAATTCTGCTCGGCATAGGGTTTCATAGTTCAAAATTAGAGGTAGTGTGTGGAGAGCGAACCAGCGTTTACGCCCTGTGGTGTAAACGTTAGTAGTAAAACACCAGACAGAAACTATCTCAGTCTTGATAGTGATGCTCAACCCTGTCCAAATTGATTTGGAGGGGCAAGTCGTTTTTAAGCAGGGCTTACGTATTTGTTTTACAAAAGCTATTTCAGGGGGTATGCGCGACCACCAGATGAATGGGGTGGGTGGTAGGTTAAAACCAGCTTTTTATTCCTTTTTTCTGGTATAGTAGGGTATAGTAAATCGGTGTAATTTGTAGTTAATGACTCAAATAGCGGTGAAAAACCCGCAAGGTCAGCAAAAAACAGAGAACTAACGAGCGAGGGTTAGCCACCTAATTTATTGGGTGGGCGTGGAGCGTACCGGGATTTATCCCGGTTCTCGTTTTATTTGCCTTTTTGATTTTCGATATACCTTTTCACTGTCTCTGTATTGGCATTCCCAGTTGTTGAACAGAAATAGCTAGGAGACCAAAGGGTTGGAAGTTTTAGTAATTCGGGGAATTCTTTTCTAAGATAATGAGAAGCTCGCCCCTTCACTCTCTTAATTATTACTGACGGAGCAAAAGTAGGGTCTACTTCCAAGAACATGTGGACGTGATCTGGCATTATCTCTAAGGCGAACAGTCGCCAGTTGTTTTCCGTACATAAATCAAAAATAATATCTTGTAACCTCATTTTTATCTTCCCAACGAGCACAGATTTTCTTCTCTTAGGGCACCAAACAAAATGGTAATTCAGTAATGTCACGGAATGTGGATTTGTCCTGAAAGTATTTTTGGAATTTGGGGTCATGTGGTGTTGACGGTAAGTGTATATTCAATATATAATATATACAAGGAGGACACAATGAGATGTACGGATGTCAACAGCATTTAATAACTACGACACCAGCAAACCAAGCAGTTATAGAATTCATCTGCTCAGAAGCCAATAAGCTCACCAATTGCGGGCTATACTACTGTCGTCAGATGCTATTTAAAAACGGCAAATACCTTAATAATGCTGAACTGGACAAAATTATGAAAACAAATGTCCACTTTAAGGCTATGAGGTCTGCATGTGCTCAACAGTCTTTGCACGGAATTATTGAATCTTTTAAGTCTTACAAAGCCCTCAAGAAAAAGTACGACAAAGGACAGTTAGTAGATAGACCCAGAGTTCCGAAGTACCGCAAGAAGGGTGGCCTGGCCGTCGTTAGTTATCCTGCCCGGTGGGTAAAGCTAGTGAAAGGCCAGCTCAAGTTTACTCTAGGAAAGCAGATCAAAGCCTGGTTTGGCATTGACCATTTTTTACTACCAATGCCATCTAATATTGACTTCAAATCAATCAAAGAATATCGGTTTGTCCCTAGAAATGGTTACTTTTATCTAGAGTTTGTCTACGAGAGACCAACTCCTGAAGCGGTCGAGCCAACAAATAATGTCCTAGGTATTGATCCAGGTCTTAATAACTGGTTGACTTGTGTCTCAAATGTAGGAAAGTCGTTCATCATAGATGGCAGAAAGGTTAAGTCTCAAAACCAGTGGTACAACAAACGTGTAGCTGCGATAAAGAAAGGGAAAGTCCAAGACTACTGGGATGAGCGACTAGCCTCTCTGACTGAAAAGCGTAACAGACAGATGCGTGACAATGTCAACAAAGCTGCTAAGTTTGTCGTTAACTGGTGCCTCAAACATCAAGTCAGTACAGTCGTCTTTGGTTGGAACAAGCGGAACAAAGACAGTATTAACATTGGAAAAAGGAATAACCAGCAGTTCGTGCAAATTCCTACTGCTAAATTGAAAAGTCGAATTGAACAGTTGTGCCTTGAACACGGCATCAAATTTGTTCAGACAGAGGAAAGTTATACCAGTAAAGCCAGCTTTTTAGATCAAGACTTTCTGCCTGTGATCGGTGAGAAACCCGATGGGTGGAAGCCTAGTGGAAAAAGGGTAAAGCGTGGACTTTATCGGTCTGGTAATGGTGAATTGATAAATGCGGACGCCAATGGGGCTTGTAATATTATTCGCAAAGTAGCGACACAGTTAGACATAGATCTAACCAAGGTCGGTAGGGCGGTTTTGAACCTGCCACAACGATACAAGCTAGATTCACTTTCTAGTAAGTATTGTAAGCGTCGTGGAGCGCGGTTTCAACCCGCGTAACGACATCTGCTTAGAATCCCCGTCTTTTTAAAGCGGGGAGAGTTCAATACAAGATACAAACTAAAAGATACAAGTAAGCGCAATGTATGTGGCCTTAAGGTCAGCATAGTTGAGCTTGTAGGGGCTTGTTGACTGCTCCCACTGGGAAAATAGTCCAGTGACAGCTACTTTCAGTTGAGTAGCTTGGTTTTAAACCGCTTTGGAACAACCGCTGAGAATCCCCCCTACTTTAGTGCTGGGATAAGTCAAAAGTAGTTTTAATCCTTTTATCCCCTATAGCTAGCAGGGCTGTTTGATTCGTTTAGACTCTGGATCAGTAAGGGGACAGGCAGAGGAGAGGGTAGAGGGGGAGGAAGATGATATGGTTTGGTTATTTTGTCTTTCTTCCAAGTCAACCTTGTCTTCCTTGTCTTCCTTTTTCTGTATTAGATACACCAGCATTGCTTTAGCCCTGAGATAGGTAGGGTGCTGATGGCTTAATTTGGTAATTCCTGCTACAATGGAACAATGGACTTTAACAACAATTTAGGGCATCTAACTAAAATCTTGAACCCAGTTGTTTGAGAACAGTTGAGGGGTTTAACCCCCTAATTTATTGAGTTTTGTTTTTTTGGGTTAGATTGATTCGGTGAAGAATGGGATGCGATCGCTTTTTAAAGTGATCATGAAAACCAATAGTTAGTGTCATACCCAGTAGCGTTCAGGGCTGGGATCACTTCAATTGCTAGCGTTTGCCAAATTATCCATTACCCATTAAATAGGTAGGCATGATTCAACCAACTAATGGAACTGAATAATGTCAAGTTTTGTAAAATATCTAGAAATTCAATCTATGCCCTTGAGCCAAGATGTTTACATAGATTTGTTTATATATAGTTACATAGCTGCATTGATTTGGGCTTACCTATTTACCTGTTACCAGTTATCGCAATACATTCGGTATCCAAAACCACAACCTTCTCTGTCTCGAAAACAGAACAGGAATCGATTACGTTAACAATTGCCGGAACAATGGCTTGTTTGAGTCGAGCTTGAGCTTCTGCTGCTACTGGTTGATACTGCATAATCCAGCGATTTTTAGTTATATATTGTGGATTAAATGCTGTTTTATCTAACAACCAAAAATCAATGTTGTACTGCCTAATAAAGTGTTTGGATTCAGCTAAGTTTGGACTGTACTGGGCTTGAATTAAATCAATCGCTCTGTTGCGAAATTGGTTATAATAGTTAGTATGATAGGGAATACCGTATTCTCTACTGACTAAGACTGACCGTCCAGAAAACGTTGGCAAGAAATCGGCTTCCTTTGATAGTGAGGCAATCAAGATATCCTTTGGTTGTTTAGCAAAGAATTCATAGAGGCCATGTTTCCTCCCAACCTCATAGTTAGTTTTGGGGAAATTATGGAAACCAAGAGGAGACAAGATTAGAGCTATTCCTACCAGTGTAACAATTGCTCGTCCCAACACTGGTTTCCCTTGAATTCGAGGAAAGGCTAGCCTCTGGCAAGCTTGAATAATAGCATCGAGTAATAGAGTTATAGCGATCGCAGCAGCTAAGACTAGCACAATTCGCAGACTATGCTTACTGTAACGGCTGGGTAGATGCAGTCGGAAAAGGACAGCATGAGCCATAACGAACATGCCAAGGGATACTAGAGCCAGTTGAGTCAGGAGTACCGTTTCCCCTTTGACTTTCTTCACTAACGGTAGCCATGAGGGAAATCTTAGCAGGATAGGCAATAGTAAACCAGCACAGACAGCTATAGGTAAACGCTTTCTTCGGGGAAATATACCACTGCGAGCATCTTCCAACCAGAAATGCCATGGGTTGTGATCGAAAAAAGCAACTCGCCCTCCTGGTTGGAATTCTGGCATGGTTTTGGCTTGCTGTGCGCTGATAATTGGACCATAGTCAGAAGTGGTCAAAGCATAGGGCAACAGGACAATGAATGCCATACCTAACCCAGCTGCACAAAACCAATAGTCATTCTTCTGGGAGGATAGTCTGATTTTACCCTCTCGCCAACGCAACAGTTTCAGCACCAGGACGCCACAACAGAGGAAAACACACTGAGGATAAAATAAACCCTGGAGGGTGATCACTACGAGACAGGGGATCAATGAGCGCCGTGATAGGTAGTATAAAAATGCTAGCAGCAGGGGATAAATGAAAGCCCTAGGGGTTGCTGATACTAAATCATCGAGCATCCATAGGGTTTGATTTAGAAGCAAAGACGCGATAAATCCTGCAGCTGGGATGGGCAGCATTTGTAGACAAAGCCCGAAACAGTAACTAGTGGTAATCAACCCTAGCACCATCGGTAGTAGTTTATTCAATAAGAGGGGATGAATCCCGACAAATCCGATCAGCCGATAGAGGGTAGTATAGCCAGCGGGTGCTACAGATTGGAAGTAATTGGCAATCAGATCATCGGGAAATAAGCTGGGATCAAAAAACCGTTGCATCCAAAATACATGCTGTCTGGCATCATCTTGTACAATGTATTGATTACTAAAGGCTTCTTCAAGGGCGATCAGGCTGTAAACCATAGCAAATGCTAGGCTCAAGCTAAACCAAAATATTACTTGGTTTTTAGGGGGATTCGAGGCTGGGGGATTCATAATTTTTTGTGTTTGGGTAGATACACTTAAAATGGAATAATGGGGTGACGGTTATCGGTAATTTTCTAGATTAAGTATTATTAGCAGTGAAATATTATCCTTAACAGTAATCATGAAACGGTCAATAAAAAGCGATCAAGTACAATATCCAAATTAAACGAAGACGAATAAATTACCTTTGTACTTTCCTGTATACTTTCCCGTGTACTTTTTTGTGTGATGGAAACCAAACGATTACAGCTAGGGAAATTATCTCAACCTCCCTTGCGACTATTATGCATTACCCTACTGCTCTTAGGTATAGTCTTTCGCTTAGCCAATCTCGACAGCAAAGTCTACTGGGGGGATGAAACTTTCAGCTCCTCTAGAATTGCTGGCTATTCAGCGGAAGAAATTATCGGGGATATCTACACTGGTGAAGTCATTAGCGCTACAGAATTACAAAAATACCAGACCCCTAATTCTGACCGTAGCCTCGCCAATACCTTACGAATTATAGGGGAAGAAGCGCCACAACACCCGCCAGTTTACTATATATTAGCCCGATTCTGGGAACAATGGCTTGGTAGTTCCCTAGCACTCAAGCGCACTTTACCTGCTCTAATTAGCTTGCTGGGATTACCCTGCCTGTACTGGTTGTGCTTAGAACTATTTGGAGCATCATTGACCCCATGGCTTGCCCTATCCCTATTCGCTGTTTCACCGATCCATATTTTGTATGCCCAGGAAGTTCGGGAATATAGTCTGTGGACTGTGAGTATCTTGCTATCGAGTGCTTCCCTGTTACGAGCGATGCGAGTCAACAGTAGGGTGAGTTGGTGCATTTATGCCCTTTCTGTAGCGCTATCCTTCTACTCTCATTTATTTTCAGCACCCATTATCCTAGCTCACGGCATTTATGTCCTGATCATCGCAGGTTGGCAAAGGCGTCAACGGGTAATTGCTTACATCTGTGCGGTCACAGCAGCACTGTTGATATTTTCACCTTGGTTAGCTGTTTTCTTGGAAAACGAACCTAGAGCTAGCAAGGAATGGGGATGGGTCATTAAAGAATTACCACCCCTGGATCTGGGTCGATATTGGCTGAAGAATCTACTCTACGGCTTTTTTGATGTACCCCTAGGCAAGGAGTATCCGTTTGACCTAACCTTTAGCTACACCCAGCCGAGAACTTACCTAGTCCTACCAATTGTGGGGCTAGTGATTTATGGACTATATTTTCTCTGTCGCTATACTCCAAAACAGGTTTGGCTATTTGTTTTGCTCCTGATGGGATTTACTAGTCTACCCCTAGTGCTACCAGATGTGATTTCAGGAGGCATGCGCTCAACGATTGCTCGATATCAACTCCCAACTTACATCGGGATTCAACTGACTATTTCCTATTTACTCTCCACCAAACTAACTAAGTTTTCGATTGGTATTTGGCAAAAACGTTTATGGCGATTGACTACAGTTATATTGCTCTCTTGTGGTGTGATATCTGGTGTGCTGATTGTCCAAGCTGAAACTTGGTGGACGAAGTACAGTGATTACTATAATGCAGACGTTGCGAATATTATTAATCAGTCTCCTGCTCCCCTTGTACTCAGCGATAGTACTCACAATCGAATTCTATCCCTGAGCCATAAGCTTGACCCGAAGGTTCAATTACAACTCATCAAAAAAATCAAAAATGTTTCAGAAATACCTGAAGAAAAATTACCAAAACTATCCGGTGAATTTAGGGATGTTTTTGTGTTGGAAAATATTCCATCACCATCCTTGCTACGCCCTAGTATGGAAAAACATCATAACTATAAATTTAACCTGATATACGAAGGAAATATTGGCTTTAAAAAACGAAAAGTTCTGTTGTGGAAAAAAAATGATTAGATTGATTAGTCATTAGTCATGAGTGATTGGTCAGTGATTGGTCATTGGTGAAGTGGGTTTGACCTTTTGACTTTTGGTTTCACTGCACTAACTTCCAGAGATGCTTGCGTTTATGAGCTGGTTTAACGTCATAGGGTGACTCCTCTTCAAATTTTTGTCGCAGTTTTGGAGAAGGTCTATATAAGAAGACATCACTGAAACTGGAAAAAACTTTAGGAGAATCCTTAGTTTTGATTAACTGTAAGGTCACGTTTGGCTCAAGTAAATAACTGAGAGACACTAATCGCATGATATCACTACTAATCACCAAGGGACGATTGGCTTCATTAATAATATGAGCTTCCTCAGGAGTGTAATAGTTACTGTATTTATGCCACCACGTTTCTGCTTCAGAACTAATGGCACAAGAGAGCACACCTCCTGAAATAACTGTAATAGCAACTAATCGCCATAGTTGTTGTTGTTTTATTGTCTTACCATTAAGGGGGTTAATTTTTTTAGCAAGGAGGTAAGCAACAGCAAGTTGTATACCCAAGTAACAAGGAATGAAATAGCGAGCCATGCTGGAACGCTGTCCTCCTAAAATTAAATCCTGACCAATGGGAAACATTCCGACAACTGCGATCATGCTCAAGATAAATAACCAAACCCGTTGCTGAGTATTACGACACAGAAAATAAATAGAATAGCCGACGATAAGTAAAATCAGGATATCGAAATAAATCAGTAAATGGTCGTAGCTAAACTTTAGGTCTCGACCTGACCGCACATCAAATAAGGGATTGCTATAGCCAATCTGGATATCGAAAAACACAGAACTAAGATTGATAAGCCAGCGGGTGATAAGTTTCCCGAGTGGAGTCTCTTTATCCGCCCAATCCCCCAATTCAATACCGTTTTCAATTACCAATCTTAACCAAGGAATAAAGGCGATAATCCCGAAAAGCGAAGCTAATCCATACCTAATGACTTGTTTACTCAAACGAAATTTTTCTATACAAAAAACATAGATACCATGTCCAATAAAAACTAATCCAGAAAGCAAATAGCTGTAGAGATTTAGAGAAACTGTTATGGCATAGATTACCCAACTCATCAGTGTGCTAAGACGCATCGCCCTCAGCAACGCTATGCTGGAAAGCAAAGTGGTCAATGTCCACAAGCTATATTGTCGAGCTTCCTGGGCATACAACACATGGAATGGAGAGACACAGAGCAATGCGATCGCAATCCATCCCGTTAGGGGAGACTCGAACAACTCCAAACAAAGCCAATAAATGCACGGCAAAGTCAAGAGACTAATCAAGGCTGGTAAACTTCTCATCACCGTTACGGAATAACCGAACAATTTTGCCCAAAAGTGAGCCATGACAAAATATAACGGTGAATGTTGTGGTTCATATAACGCTAATCCTTGGATCGTGTCACCTACATCTTTGTTATTATTAGGACGCTGATACTGCTGTAAATCTTTAACATTAATTTGACGACCATCAATTTCTTGGATAATTTCTGCTTTGGTATAGCCAGAAATTCGCAAGGATGTATAGGCTTCATCAATCCAATAGACTTTTTTGTCAATATTGACTAATCGAAAAACTATCCCCAGGAGTAAGATAATAAGAATTAAATACTTAGACCATTGACCAGATGTAGGTCGATTTAATTTTAGATGATTTCCCATGACTTATTGGGGTGGGGGTTATTAATTGGTGGCCTTTGAGCAGAGGTTAAGGATTGGATAAGCGTTGGGAAAATTAAGTTAGCCGTTTCAGGCAACACCAAATGGTAAAGCTTACCCCTCAGCAGCAGTATGGCAAGACCAACTCCTTTGCCAGCACTTTCAAAATCTTAGCCAAATCATTTTCATTTAAGGCTTAAACTGAGAATTTAGGCAACGGAGCAGTGAAGGCAATGCCAAAGGCTGGATATCACGACTGGTAGTTCTGCCTTAGTTAGAAAGATAATCAGCCAACGACACCGGATTAGCCATCGTATTTATCAATCATTTACATATATTTACATAAATTCGTTCTGTTCAATGAATTCTACCAACTTAGCTGTATTATGGAAGAGAAAATCCATAAAGGTAACCCTGGGGAAGCATGGGAGGATTTATCGGATGAATGACATAGATCAACGAAAGCTTTTATCACTGTTATGTCATGGCTCAATATTTTTTAGCTCTCTGGTGGTCTCTATTGCCATCCCGATAGTCATTTTTTTGGTCACCGAAGACTCAGTGGTAAAAGAAAATGCCAAAGAAGCTCTGAATTTTCACATTTGCCTTTATATATATGGGGTGATTTGTCTGATACTGACTGTGGTGATTATTGGGATTCCGCTGCTAATTATATTAGGGCTTGTCAGTCTAATTATGTCCATAATTGCCTTAGTCAAGGTGCTGGAAAATCCTAATCAGCCCTATCGCTACCCGTATATTTTTCGGGTGCTTTGACATGCCATGGCATAATTGATACAACGTTTGGGAGATGACAGTATTGATAAGTTAGGGTAATTTATCATCGAAGATTTTACTGACTATCTTGAATCATGAAGCGATCGCTTGTCCGTATTTCCCTATTCATATCATTACTAGGGTTTACTCCATCTCCTGGTATAGCAGCTCGCCCTAGAACTCCAGACCAAACCGAAACCTGTGAAATCCTAGTGATTGGAGGAGGATTAGCTGGTGCGGCGGCTGCCTATGAAGGCTTATTGGCAGGGCAAACAGTGTGCTTAACTGAGATTACCGACTGGGTAGGGGGACAAATTTCTGCCCAAGGAACCTCTGCTCTGGATGAACGACCCACTCAGCGATCGCGTTTATTCTATCCTAAGGGCTATCTAGAATTACGCGATCGCATTAAACGCTACTACCGTCAACTCAATCCTGGGGACTGCTGGGTTAGTGAATCCTGTTTTCTACCCCGTGATGCTCACCAAATCCTGTTTAATATTTTAGGAAAGGCGGCCAAACGCGGAAAAGGGAGATTAAAATGGTTTCCCTCTACTGTAGTTAAAGAACTAGAGATTAGCGCCGATGGCAAAACCATTGACAGTGTGATTGCTATTCAACACAAAAGTACTGCTGATGCTCCTGCCCTGAACACCTTTCCCCTATCTCAAACCATTGAAGATTGGTATAGCTACGAGAATTCCTCCCGCTTTGAGAAAAGGATTGTGCGCATTGTTCCCCAACAGAGCCAAGAAAATAGTTCTAATTGGTACATTATCGACGCAACAGAAACTGGTGAAATTATTGCCCTAGCTGACGTTCCCTACCAGTTGGGGATTGACTCCCGCTCCTACCTAAACCCCTCCGCATCTAGTGCTACTGACGACCTCTATTGCACCCAAGGCTTTACCTACACCTTTGCCATGGAGCAAACCAAGGAGGCTCAAACCCAAGAAATGCCCTCCTTTTACCCGCAATACCAACCCTACTACAGCTATGAATTACAGCGCCTAGCCGACTTTGAAGGAGTATTCACCTATCGGCGAATTTGGAGTTCTAAGCGGGGTAAACGGATCCGATGGGGGGTTACTGCTCCCACTCCGGGAGACATTTCTATGCAAAACTGGACATGGGGTAATGATTATCGTCCTGGCACTTCACAAGATAATCTAGTGTACACCCGTCGCCAATTACGAACCACTGGTCAACTGGCTCCCGGTGGCTGGATGGGAGGCTTGCGCACGGAAAGTCTACGGAAAGGAGAAGAAAACGCTCTCGGTTATTACTATTGGCTAGTGGCAGGAACTACCGATTCCCAGCTTGGGGATGGGGTAAAAGAGCCTCATCCCAATCACCGCTATCTAACTGGGTTAGATTCTCCGATGGGGACAATGCATGGGTTGTCTAAATATCCCTATATACGGGAAGGGAGGCGGATTATTGGACGCCCTTCCTTTGGCTATCCTCAAGGCTTTACGATATCAGAAGTGGATATTTCCCGCCGTGATTACCAGGATGACTATTATCGGCAGACCCTCTCACCAGATGAATATCGCCGCTTGTGGGCAGTACTGGCTGGATTAGAAGCCCCCTCTGTGATTCAAGGTAAAATCCAGCCAGATCAAGTCAGTCAACGCAGTCGCTCTACTATCTATCCTGATTCTGTGGGTATTGGTCACTATGCCATCGACTTTCATCCTTGTATGACCCTAAGTCCAGCAGAAACCCCAGGAAACACTGAGCGTCAAGGAGAACGGCGGGGAGCAGGTCAAGCTTATCCGTTCCAAATTCCCCTGCGAGCAATCATTCCTCAGAAAATTGACAACCTCTTAGTAGCAGGTAAAAGTATTGCTACCAGTCACATTGCCGCTGCTGCTTATCGGGTGCATTCCTTTGAATGGTCATCCGGTGCTGCTGCTGGTACAACCGCTGCTTTTTCCTTAGAAACTGGGATAGCACCTTACCAGCTTATACAAGAACCCCTCCTGCAACAAACCGAACTCCAAGCTCTACGCCAGCAGTTAGAAAAAAACGGTAATCCCACCGCTTTCCCAGACACGTCCATCTTTAATCAGAATTGGGACGATTGGCGGTGAACTGAGACAGTTAACTAATAGTAACTATCGATAGTAATTATCTTTAGTATGCTACGTCTTACCATACATTTATAATGGCTCTTCCCTAGATATTATGCTAAATAACCACCCAAATCTATTATCGCCTTACTGGTAATTTGATTTTATCAACAGATTTTTAACTGTCAAAGTAATGGCCAGTAAATCTTTCAGGATAAGTGAACTAAAAATTAGCATCAACTTTTGACGAAGAGCCTTTAGTATCTGTTTCTAAATAGTCATAAGTCATGGTTGTGCCATAACTTATGACTATTTATAAGAATTAGCGATAATAATACTAAAGATAGTTAGTTAGTAATTGATAATTGGTAATTAGATTACTATTCCCTATTCCCTATTCCCTATTCCTAGTAGGTATTCGTAGCCAACATTATTAAATTACCTTCAGGTTTAGATATTGATTCTAATCATAATTTTTAACTCTTATAGCATGCTGATTCAGCTGAGCTGTGGTAGTCATAAAATCAGGAAATTAGTTGGTAATTAAAGTTCGCTGACAATTGACGGGGATGCAGCAAATGCTAACCGTGGTATTAGAAAGATTCGATTCAGAAGCCCGATGGTAGTTTTGATAGCGGGTTGATTAACCAGACTTAATATTATTTCCCCACCAACTTAACCATTCCAATCCCACCAAAATACAGACCAAGTACAGCACCCCCCAGTAAACTTTGAGTGAGAGGATCTGTCGAAGGAGTCAGCACTGCTCCCAAGATAGCTGCTCCTAGGACAACCGTGCGCCAACCAGAAAGCATTTGCTTGGAAGAAACAATTCCCAAAAACCCCAGTAACATTTGAATAACTGGGATTTGAAATGCCAAGCCTGTACTAAACATCAACAATAAGACAAATTCAAAATACTTATCAATTGACCACAACTGCTCTACTACATCTGCTCCGTAACTGATAAAGAAATTCAGAGCGGCAGGAATTAGAGCAATGTAGGCAAATACCAAGCCTAGGAAAAACAGAACTGTTGATCCTAAAACCACAGGTCCGATGAAGCGTCGCTCCCGACGAGTCAACCCTGGTAAAACAAATAGAAGGATTTGGTAAAGAATAAAAGGACTAGCAACCAATAAGCCACTATAGCCAGCCACTTTCAAGGACACAAAAAAGTATTCCCCTGGAGCCAGTTGCAGAAACTTGACCCCCCTAGCTGGAATTTCCAGCAACTGAACAATCGGCTTAACTGCCACAAAGCAGCCAGCCATGGACAAGAATACAGCAATCAGCGAGTAAAAAATCCGCTTTCGCAACTCCTCTAAATGGTCGAACAGAGACATCTCGACATCATTAGGTACCTCGTCGAGATAGGTCTCAGGGTCTTTGAGAGTATCCAAACTTTCCTGGGGAGCAGTATCTAACTCAGAAGGCGTCATGGATTTTGATTGGCTTAGGGAACGTTCTCTATTGTATCTGCTTGTATCTTATGTATCTGCTTGTATCTTCTAAGGATTGTGTGGGGAGATTTCAAACACGACGATAGACGCGATAGTTAATCTTGGGAAAGATATTGTCAATTTCCTCCACCTTCTCCAGCCAGCCAGCATCAATCTTGCCCAGCTTGATATCATCGTAAAGCTTATTAAACCGCATCAAATGCGATCGCGTTCGTCTAACTGCATAAGGAACCATTGTCTCGGTGCGCATAATAAATGCCCAGTCTGACGATTGCGCTAGTAGTAACTCTCGCGCTGCTTGATTTAATGCCTTCCACTCCAACTCATCTGTAGCTTCCAACGTTGACAGCTCAATCATCCGTTCTGTGGCTTTGTGCAGATGAGGGTAAATCCAGGTATTGGTTTCATTTAGCCAGTATTCATGGAAACCCTGATACCCCCAGCTAGATTGAGAAGGCTTACAGACTTGTTGGATCGGATGATTCCGCAAATAATCTGCTAAATGAGTCATTTCATAGGTGTTCTGGTCATACCACGACTTACGGAGCAAGACATCCAGAAACCAAG
>NZ_JAAHIG010000195.1:0-16436 GCF_010692305.1 Moorena sp. SIO4G3
TTAGCTTACATTGACCTGCAAAACCCAGACTTACCATCGATTCAAATGATCACAGACCATAACAGTGTGGAATCCAGAGTTAAATAACGATAAGCGTTGAAGGTCAGACAAGTCTACATCCCTACTCTGACAGCTAAACCGAGGTGATATTTCCAGCAACCTATGTTTTGTTTCAGGTCAGTTATCGGGTATAGAGCCAGCCGTTGCCAGGGTCTTTGGTTTTTCAATCAACTTACTCTATAGTTAACTCAGACTGCTACATATAACTTATAAAGATAAAGATAAACACTTACCCTCACCTCTTGCAATGACGCTTAATAGTCAACTAGGGCTTGCTGCTCAAAGTTCTAAAATCATCGCAGAAGCAGATCTTTCATTAGGATCCGACAATACACATCCTTTTAGTAACTCTGTATTACAATTCGGTCAAACTTATGATTCTAATCGCATACCCAGGGAAGAAACTAGGAGTGACAATATCGTGCCAGGTAGCGTTGCAAAAATCAAGGTCATTGGTGTTGGCGGGGGTGGTGGTAACGCAGTTAACCGCATGATTGCCAGTGATGTCAGTGGAGTAGAGTTCTGGTCAATTAACACAGATGCTCAAGCACTAGCCCAATCAGCAGCACCCCAGCGCTTACAAATGGGGCAGAAGTTGACTCGAGGCTTGGGAGCAGGAGGGAACCCAGCCATTGGTCAAAAAGCCGCTGAAGAATCCCGGGAGGAAATTGCCCAGGCTCTAGAAGACACTGACCTAGTTTTCATTACTGCTGGGATGGGGGGTGGCACTGGCACAGGAGCTGCCCCGATTGTAGCAGAAGTTGCTAAAGAGATGGGTGCTTTAACCGTGGGAGTGGTCACTCGTCCATTTACCTTTGAAGGACGCCGCCGTACTTCCCAAGCCGAGGAAGGAATTGCCGCTCTGGGGAGTCGAGTCGATACCCTAATTGTTATTCCCAATAATAAACTTTTATCAGTGATTTCAGAACAGACTCCTGTTCAAGAAGCATTTAAAGTAGCTGATGATATCCTGCGTCAGGGGGTGCAAGGGATCTCTGATATTATTACTATTCCTGGCTTGGTGAATGTGGATTTTGCCGATGTGCGAGCGGTGATGGCAGATGCTGGTTCGGCTCTGATGGGCATCGGGATGGGTTCTGGAAAATCCCGAGCTAGAGAGGCAGCAGTAGCCGCCATTTCTTCTCCTCTGCTGGAGTCTTCTATTGAAGGGGCTAGAGGGGTAGTTTTAAATATTACTGGTGGCAGTGATCTGACCCTCCATGAAGTGAATTCAGCAGCAGAAACTGTTTATGAAGTGGTTGACCCCAATGCCAATATCATCTTTGGAGCAGTAATTGATGATAAGCTGCAGGGTGAAATTAGAATTACTGTGATTGCTACGGGATTTACCGGAGAAGCCCAGTCTGCACCTAAATCCGTGGAAACTCCCTTGAATCGGCGACCGATTGCTCCTACACCGATGCCCCCTACTCCCAAGGTTGAGCCTAAGAGTAGACCAGGATTAGATATTCCAGAATTCCTGCAACGGCGTCGTTTTCCCAGAGGACCAAAGGAGTAGAAAAAAACTGGCACAAATCCAGATGGCATGGAAGTAAAGCTTTCGCAACCTATAGCCAAGGCAAGACTGTTGTCGGTACCCTTGGTAATTGGTGATTTTACTACTAGGGGTGAAAACTTCCCTAGACATTGCTCTTGAGCCTGAACCCATGAGAAACTTTTTTCGGTTATCACTATCAATAGGCTGAATCAGCCAGACTATGGAGCGGGAGTTTTTGTTGACTATCTCCCTAGCTTTGAGCCAAAAAGGGCTGCCCACAGATTAAAATTTCAACTATTCTTGCCTTGGATGAAGTTTAGCTATACTTATGACTTCTAATCACCGAACCAATCACCCTATGCCCAAATCCAGTAGCGATCGTTACCCTAGTTCAACATCGGCAAACAAATCGAATACATACTGTCCGTCAGTACCAATTTCTGTATACCGGGAACTAGCAGCTGAGTTGCAAGCAACACAGGCGATGTTGGACTCTCTCCATTCTCAAAACCAGCATTTAGTTAAACAACACCAGCAGTTGCGACAGGAAGTTAAAAAAGTTATTAATTCAGCTCTGCATCTACAGCAGGTGATCAATTCCTTAGAACCAGTGAGTCCAGCTGAAGTCCATCGACCTCAGCAAGTCAAGCCGCCGGAACCCCGTCAAGCTCCACCAATTCCATCCCAGCGCACGGGTAAAACTATCCCAGGGGGTGAATTTTCACCACCTCAGAGGAAACCTCAAACCCCTCCCTCTTCCTATCGAGAAACTCTAGTGATTGAACAACAAGACAATCGCTCCCTGCGAAGTTCGCAGCCAGAGGCAGTGTCATATGTCAATGGCTGGGTGTTGGTTATAGCCATTTTGGGAATTGTCTTGAGCGCATTTGGTGCTGGCTTTTTAGTGGTGAAACCGATACTAGATAGTAATCGTTGAACCTATGTCCTGCTTGATTTATCGATTAATGGCGGGTTCTTTGAGATTCATCCGCCAATATATTTTTGTACTCAACCTCGGCTGTATTTACCGCTATTTTCGCCTCCGCATTGCACCATTAACTAGAAAATTACCATAATTACTACCAAGGCAAATCGGTTTTTAGCAGTTAATGGTCAGGTCTATCAGGTTTGCCATGGTCAATTGTGCCCAGAACATTGGTTGATCACAGATCTGTTTACTTAGATCAAATCCACAGTCATTAGTCAGTGATGAACGGCAACAACAAACCTGTTCAACCTGAGTTCGATATCAGCGATCGCTCCATGAACGAGTAAAGGATATAAGATTTGGGCAACTAGGCTAGATTAAGGCGCTAGATTAAGGCTTTGATCGTGACGTTGAACTCAGGTGAAAATTCATTCTTATGTCTAACTCATAATAATGAATTTTAGCAGAGTGAGTATTTAATGGGAAGTAGAACTGGTCGTACACAGCAAGGCATGGTTTAGGTTGGTTGTGAGTGTCCTCTTCACCTGAGTTCGATATTAGCGTAGACTCCAGAACAAATCACCGTGCGCGCCTGCAAGGGCGCGAGGGATTGCTCGCGCCCTTGGGTCGCACCGCAGGGATACAGGATTTCAGGGACTAGGATAGATTGAGGCTTTCAGCGTTACGTCGAACTCAGGTTCTTCCTATGCTGAGTGAAGTTACCCCTGAGAAATGCAAATGTACTAAAACAACATTGATATCGCTAGCCATAGTTTCGTCAGGAGCGTCTGACGAACACACTTACATCTGTTAGCGATGCAGCAAGAGAACAGGGGAGCTAGCGCGGTCAAAGGAGTCCACCCCACTCGCGCCATGCATAAAGAATGGATTTAAGAAACATGAACCGGCAGCACATGCCTCAACCATAGGGGTTTGACAAAGTGTCTCTGCCAGAGTTGGGTTTGAATTGATCGGGACATAAGTTGGAGGTAAGACTCATATTAATGACCAAAATGGCAAGCAGTTCTCAGAAAGAGGATTTACAATGAACTATCAGGTTTCTATGAGTATGAGCGTGCAACTGTGATTCCCTATGACTTTCTAAAAGCGATCGCAAATGAACACGGTGTATCTAAAGCCGAGCTGGAGGTTGTGGCTTTGGCGATGGAGGGTCAATCGACAAACGCGATCGCAAAAATCCTCGACATTAGTGAACATGCAGTGCGCAAAAGACTCAGCGAGGTCTACAAAAAGTTTCCTATATCGGGGACAGGGCCTGTAAAGCTAACCAAACTGCAACAGCTGCTGGTCAATCGCTATCAGAGTGATCTAGAAACCCAGGATATCTCCTCTAACTGCAGAAGCTATACCCCTATCTCTACTGTCCAATCCTCAAACCCCAAGCAGATGGATTGGGGTGAGGCACCAGATGTTTCTGTTTTCTATGGTCGTACTGAAGAACTACGCCAGTTAGAAACATGGATTGTTAAAGATCGTTGCCGATTGGTGGCACTACAGGGTATGGCAGGCATTGGTAAAACCACCTTGTCAGTGAAGCTGGCTAAACAAATTCAGGATCAGTTCAAGTATGTGGTATGGCGTTCCTTACGTCAGGCACCCCGGTTAGAGGATATCCTAGCAGCACTGCTCCAATCTTTATCTGGCTCCCTAGAAACTGTAGGATATGAAACCCCAGGGGGGTTAAACCCACTCCCTAGTCCTAAAACTGCCAAGGAGCTGATCTCCCAACTAATTGAGTACTGCCGCCAACACCGCTGTTTGATAGTCCTCAACGGTGCCGAATCTATTCTACAGATTGGTACACTTGCGGGCATCTACCGAGAAGGGTACGAAGGCTATGGTGAATTCATCAGACGGTGGGGAGAAGAACCCCATGAAAGCTGTTTGTTGATTACCAGTCAGGAGAAACTCAGCGAAATTTCGTTACAAGAAGGAGAGACTTCACCTGTTCGTTCCTTAAAACTTGAAGGTTTAGGAGAAGCCGCTCAGTATATTTTGCAGGAAAAAGGATTGTCTGGGCAGAAAAACTGGGACTATTTAATTCATGGGTATCGTGGTAATCCCTTGATGTTAAAACTTGTTGCCATAACCATCAAAGAAGTTTTTGATGGCAGTGTGACTGATTTTTTGGCAACTACCCTATTTACTCATGACGTTAGTGACTTTATCGAAGAAATCTTAGATAGGTTATCAGATTTGGAACATAAAATTATATATACCATGGCTAGTCACAAAGAACCTGTAATGCTAACTCAATTACAGGATGAATTACTGGAGATATCGCCTCAGGAATTACTCAGGGCTCTAGCCTCCCTCAGACAGCGATCCCTAGTGGAAAAATATGAAGGCGGATTCACCTTGCCTCCTGCAGTCATGGAAGTTACTAACCAATTAA
This sequence comes from Moorena sp. SIO4G3, assembly GCF_010692305.1. Taxonomy (NCBI): domain Bacteria; kingdom Bacillati; phylum Cyanobacteriota; class Cyanophyceae; order Coleofasciculales; family Coleofasciculaceae; genus Moorena; species Moorena sp. SIO4G3. Next base: position 4,903 of record NZ_JAAHIG010000195.1, read on the forward strand.
TTGCTGAGCGAGAATAGTCATAATATCCCAGTTTACTAATTTTTTTTTAAACTATTAATAGTTTAATTTTAGAATTGGGTGATATCGATTCCAGTTAATCAATTCCTATTCAAGGAAGTCGTTAATTTTCAATTGTTAATGGTCTACGGTCAATTAACATTTGACAATTCACAAAAATTAACAATTCACAAACAACCAAGAATGATAAGTATTAAATTGGACATGATATGACTCAAAAGGCTTTCTAGGCTTTAAATACAATAGCTGGATCAATACGAGTCACCTTTTGGATAGCGAACAAACCCGAAGTTACACACATTACCACAGTTATACCAAAAACACCTGTTGCAGATATTGGCGTGATCAAAAGGATAATTCCTTTTGATTTAACCCACACACTCAACCCCCAGCAAAGGAGCATACCAGGCACATAACCAAGAACAGCCATCCACAAGGCTTGTTCGACAATAACACTATAAATAAAGCGATCTGGTGCGCCCATTGCTTTTAGGGTACCAAACTCTTTGATATGGTCAGAAACTGAGGCGTAGAGAATCTGAGTGACAACTACCATGCCAACAATCACTCCCACAGCAGCACCTAGACCCAATACAAAACCAAGACCTGTTCGCACCTGCCAGTAATTTCGGGTCCTGCGTGCCATTTCAACCTTTGTATAAGCACGAGTCCCGGGTAAAGCAACTTCTAAATTCTGTTTGAGTTGCTCAAGATCCTGACCTAGTTTAGCCTTTACCATGATATAGGTAATGGGGTCTGTCAGGGTCAAAGGTGTAGGTTCAGGAATCTCCGACTCATCAGACTTATTCAAAGACTTTGACTTTTCGTAAATAGTGGTACACTGCAAATTATCTGAAGATTCTACAGTGCAGTTAAGCTTAGAGGTATAGCTTGTGTTGATATAGGTATTGGCATTTTCTAAGGAAGCAAATAAGAATGGGCTAGCTACAAGGGATTGACTCTCTGTGGTTAAGCCGACCAATCGAGCAGGCAAGAAGTTAACCGTAGCGGTATCACCGATATCTCTGAGATTGAGCGTCGGTAATCTGCTTTGATCCACCATAACCGTGTAAGGCTCCTTAAGGGCTTTCAGTCTACCCCGAGTGATTTTTCCGGGTTGGAACAGTTTTCCCCCTAGGTCAAATCCAATCAACTTCACAGGACTGGTATCTCCCTTAAGAGGACGCCATCGACCTGACCCCATCAGTAGTGCTTCTGCTCGCTCCACACCTTTGACTCGTTGAGCTTGATCCAGCTGATTCTTTAAAAGTGGCTCGGTTAGCTCAAACTGAACCATTCGCTCAGAACTTACCCATATATCTGCCTCCGACCCCTCAATCAGAAGAACTGTAGAGCGAGTGAACCCGTTGAGTAGACCAGTTTGAATGGTGACTAGGCTAACGGCAAACATAATTCCTGCTTGAGCGACCAGAAAGCGAGGGATGTCTGCCCAGAGGTTTTTGCGAGCAATAGAGACCATAGGAGATCATGCCGAGAGAACTGTTAAGTAAAATAAGGTCCGAGAGGTTATAAATTGTAAGGTGTGGGTTTTTGGTAATTGTTATTTCTCCCAACCTTGGTACGAAGAAGGCCTGATCGCAAGCGTCAGCGACTACAACTAGTCTATGGGCTGACTCTGTTGATTGAAAAAGCTTTTAGAACTGAATAGGGCAAGGGTTTCAGAGCTGTAGCCCGTCCTTGGTGAATGCTTACAGTCAACCTCTTAAAGGCAGTGTAGCTCATAGACTTTTAATTAACTAACATTAACGAACCAGTAAATTTTTGTAAATCCCTGCCAAGATGGCAACATGGCTCAGTGGCAAGAGTGATACATTTCAGTAGTTTTATGGCATAGAAGGTCATAAATAATCAAAAACTTCCTTCAATGCGTAAATACCCCATAGTCTATCTCTTGTAATTTGTGTAAACTCACGGATACGTCAACCTTATAAAATTCTGTAGCATTGAGCTAGCAGTTACCTGATCAATCATATTTTACTTGTGCATCTCGGTGAAAGTCTTTAACTGTTCCCGGTGTTTTTTCTTGCCTATGGTTAAGAAAGTCTCTTGCCAATCGGCAAATCCCATCCGGTAATGGCAGCACTAGGAGTTCGGAGTTTTGCTGACAACGGCAATCAGGTAAACCAAAGGCAATGATGGCGATAGAACAAAATTATCCTCTAATTCCAATCAAAGAGTTTACTTCCGTCAAACAAGCAGGGTTGTTTGAAATTTTAAAGCAGCCTCGGTTTAGCGGTCAACTCATTCTAAGTGATCCTAGTAAACAAGAATGGATATTTCACATTTATATGGGTCGCTTGATGTACGCTACTGGAGGGACTCATCCAGTGAGACGGTGGCGTAGAAACTTACTCATTCACTGTCCTCAGACATCTGCTCAGCTTTCATCACTCCAAGACGATCTAGCTAATACCAATTGGGAAGATGTCAATGTCTGTTGGGACTATCATTTGCTATGCCTATGGGTAGATCTGCACAAGGTGACCCGTGATCAAGCCGTCAAAATGATTCAGTCTGTCATGGTAGAAATACTTTTTGATGTTACCCAAGGCATGCAGATCACCTATCAAATCAAACCAGATTCCTCATCATCATTATCATCATTATTTAAACCACTGGTCTTGATTGACGCAGAGCAAGTCATCCATGAAGCTGATCAAGTTTGGGAAGCTTGGCAAAGTGCTCGTGTAGCAGACCGCTGCCCTAATCGGGCACCAATAATCAGGCAGCCCGAGCAACTTAGAGTTAAAACATCCCCTCAGGCTTACCAAACTATGACCAAGCTCTTGAATGGGCAATATACCCTACGAGACTTGGCCATACTAATGAAACGGGATACTAGGGCAGTTACTCTCTCGATTCTACCTCACCTGCAATCAGGATTAGTGGAACTGATAGAGATTCCGGATTTACCTGCTCCAGTTTCACTACCTCCGAACGAAACATCGGTAAAAACTGTTCCTGAGCAAAAACCTTTGATTGCCTGTGTGGATGATAGTCCCCTGATCTGCCAAAGCATGGAAAAAATTCTTACCTCAGAAGGCTATCGCTTTGTGGCTATTAATGATGCACTTAGGGCGATCGCTACTTTGTTAGCTACTAAGCCAGATTTGATATTTTTAGATTTGGTCATGCCAAATGCTAATGGTTATGAAATTTGTGGTCAATTGCGTAAGCTCTCCTTTTTCCGCAATACTCCGATCGTAATTTTAACGGGTAACGACGGCATTATCGACCGTGTGAGAGCTAAGATGGTTGGCTCCTCAGATTTCATGAGTAAACCCATCAATCCTGAAGAAGTATTGAGAGTTATCATTAAACATCTTAAACAAATTAATTAGAATTTACTAGATAGCCGAAATTTAAGTATTTACCCAAAAATACGTTTAAACACTTGCTTATCTGCTTAGAATTTTATAGTTATTGAAAAAATCTGAAAAAAATGGTTACCGCATTAATTGTTGAAGATTCATTAACAGATCTAGAAATCTTCAGAGGTTATCTCAAGCAAAATGGGTTTAATGTATTAACTGCCAATAATGGCTCAGAAGCCCTAGAAAAAATTAGCAGTAATCAGCTAGATTTGATTGTGCTTGATGTTGTCCTTCCGGATCGCAGTGGTTTTGAAATTTGTCGAACCCTTAAAAATGAAGCTAAGACAAGCCAAATACCTGTGATAATCTGCTCCACCAAAGATACTGAAATGGATAAATTTTGGGCTTTGAAGCAGGGAGCAGATGCTTACCTGTATAAGCCTGTTGATCACACAGAACTCCTAAAAATCATTAAACAACTGGTCAAGGGCTAAATATCAGATATAAAAAAACAGAGATCATCATGGTGTCCAAGTTTGTCCCAGCTTCAGCTTCCCCATCATCAGCGACTGAAACGGCTGCGAATGAAATTAGACAGCAGTTTCTCCGGTTTCATCTAGTACCTGATACTACTGCTTTAATGCCAATTAATCAGCTGACTGAAGTGCTGACTATTGGTGTTGGTCAAATTATTCCAGTTGCCCATATGCCACCTTGGGTCATGGGTGTTTACAACTGGCGGGGTGAAGTTCTTTGGATGGTCGATCTCGGACACATTGTGGGATTAACTCCTTGGCATCAGCAACCGGTAAACACATCACACTACACCTCCTTAGTGTTGCATATCCAGTCTCATGATCCTAAGTCCATTAAATATAACCAAATGCTAGGGTTGGTCGTCAACCGGGTAGAGGACATTGAATGGTGCAATCCCGATTTGATTCAACCTCTGCCATCATCAAGCATGAATCCAGAATTGGCAAAGTTTTTACAGGGATATTGGCTAAAACATGGTGGGGAAATGCTAGTAGTTTTTGATGGCCAACTAATTTTTAATACCAAGTTTTAATTATACTATTCAGGGACGGTAATCTGAACCTATTATTTCATAATCAATTATCACAAATACTTATCCATAATTATTAGTTAATTAATGATGACATTACTTTAAAAAAACGGAGATAATAACTAAGTGTTGCATAAAAAAGAAACGAATAATTTTAATTTAAATGGCAATAATAGTGATATTGTAAAAACAAAAAAGGCGCTGGTTAAAACACTATTGCCTGATTCAACTATTTCTAACGTTAACTTGCGGGTTGTTCAAGAGTTAACAGAAGCTGAAACCGAGGTTAAACATTGGGCAGACCAAGATATCAATGCAGGAGATCAGCTCCTGGAAGTGCTCAAAACTCAAAAAAAAAATCAGAGGAATAAAAATACTCTCAGCCGCCAGTTGTTGACAACGATTATGCCAACGGTATTGATTCCTCTGACTCTGGCTAGCCTAGTAAGTTACAGAATTGTTCACGAGCATGACAAAGAGCGAAATAAATTACAGCAGCAGGAGCAAGCTCTAATTGCTGGTGAAGCAGCTAGCCAACTGATTAAGGATACCTTTACCGTACCAACCTTATTAGCTAGTAATCCCTTAGTCATCAATGCAGCTCATGCTGGTAGCAAAACCGCAGAACAGCAACAACTTCAGAAACTGGCTATTCACGAGATTGAATTGCGTTTTCAAAACACAAAGCTCCTCCAACCCAATCCACAACTCAATCGTTACTTAAAGATAATCGTTAAGGATTTAGGTCTAGGGGAATTATTTGTCACTGACCGCTATGGGTACAACATTGCTTATAGTAATCCCACCTCTGACTTTGTGCAAAGGGATGAAGACTGGTGGCAACAAGCAAAGCGTCAAGGGCGTTGGGTCAGTGAACTGGACTTTGATGATTCAGCTAATGTCTTTGGTTTTGATCTTGCTCAGGCCATCAAGGATCCTCAATCAGGAGAATTTCTTGGGGTGATTAAAGCTGTGCTACCCATGAATCAATTAGAGCAACTGTTCCCTTATCTAGAACATATCGGATTGATGGGTTCCCAACAAGTGCAGCTGATAGACACTAGCCAAGGCATGGTAATTAGTACCCTCACCCCTGAAGGTAGTCTGGATGAGGAAAATATCATTGGGGGTGAAGCGATTTGGGAAATTGCTAAGTTTTTAGTCAACACACCGACCCAGCTAAGTATTAATACGAAGCAAGACTTCAATCGCTTTAAAACTCAGTATTCACTAAGGGAAGCAAGACTTTCGAGCTATACGGATAAAACGGGAACGCAGGTAAAAATTGTTTACTTCCTCTATAAAAATAAGTTCTATACCATTGTGACTAACCCACACACGGATTGGGTATCCGTTGCTTCTGTGGACAAATCAGAACAGCAAAACGCTGGTAATGAGTTAATTGTAGCGTTTCTCTTAATAGCCCTAGGCTTGGGAGCAGTTACTCTGGTGGTTGTTCTGCTTCTATCCCGCCGCCTATCTGCTCCTCTAAGTCAATTGTCTGATACAGCCAAGGAGGTGGCTGGGGGTAATTTAGATGCGATTGCTCAACCAAGTGGTACCGCAGAAACCCAAACCCTAGCTCACACCTTTAATAACCTAGTAGCCCGGATTAAAGTTCTCGTACAAGACCAAAGCCTTGAGGCTAAGCGTGCTAAGCAACTGAAAGATATTACGATTCAGCTAACTCAAGCCCTTGACCTCCAAGAGATCCTGGATATGGTAGTGCGAGGGAGCCGACAAGGGCTGGATGCGGATCGAGTGGTTGTCTATCGCTTTGACCCCAATTGGAAAGGTACTGTCATTGCTGAATCCGTGGCTGCGGGTTGGCCCCAGGCTCTCGGTGCGGAAATTGCTGACCCTTGCTTTGCAAAGGATTACGTGGATAAGTACATCCAAGGTCGAGTTAAGGCAACAACCAATATTTATGAAGCTGGTCTGACCCAGTGTTACCTGAAGCAGTTAGAACCCTTTGCGGTCAAAGCCAATTTAGTTACCCCGATTCTGGTTGAAGGGGAACTCTTAGGCTTATTAATTGCTCACCAATGCAGTGAACCTCGAACCTGGCAAGCCTCGGAAATCGATTTCTTAACCCAAGTAGCTAACCAAGTAGGCATAACCCTTGACCGTATCAACCTCTTGGAACGGCAAAGAATTGCTGAAGCCGAGCAACGGACTGCTAAAGAGCAGCTTCAAAAACGAGCACTGGAATTGCTGATGGAAGTAGACCCAGTTAGTAAAGGAGACCTCTCGATTCGTGCCCGTGTGACTGCCGATGAATTGGGAACTGTTGCTGACTCTTACAACGCTACCATTGAAAGCTTGCGGAAACTTGTGGTGCAAGTGCAACAGGCAACGAAGCAAGTTACCAACACCACTACTCAAGATGAAGCAGCAATTCGAGAACTATCTACGGAAGCTTTGCGACAGTCAGAGGAAATTACGGCAGCTTTACAACGAATTCAATACATGACCAGTTCAACTCAAGCTGTGGCTGCTAGAGCCTCTGAAGCTGAAGCTGCAGTTAAACAAGCGGCTCAAACAGTCCAAGCTGGGGATACTGCTATGAACCGCACTGTGGAAGGCTTTATGGCGATTCGGGAAACTGTAGGCAGCACTGCCAAGAAGGTCAAACGCCTTGGGGAATCCTCCCAAAAGATTTCTAAAGTAGTTAACCTGATTAGTAACTTTGCAGCTCAAACCAACTTGCTAGCGTTAAATGCTTCTATTGAGGCAGCTCGTGCTGGGGAAGAAGGTCGAGGCTTTGCGGTGGTTGCTGATGAAGTGCGAGCCTTAGCCCATCAATCAGCAGAAGCAACGGCAGAAATTGAAAAAATTGTGGCACAAATCCAGATGGAAACTAATGAGGTGGTAGCTGCCATGGAAGCTGGTACTGAACAAGTGGTAGGAGGAACAAAACTGGTGGATGATACCCGCCAGAGTTTGAATCAAATCACTGCAGTAATGGTGAAGATTAATGAGTTGGTCGAAGCGATCGCTAGCGTAACTGTTGAACAAACTCAAACCAGCGAATCAGTGACTCAGACTATGACTAATGTGGCAGCGATCGCTAATCATACCTCCATAGAAGCGTTGCAGGTATCCCACTCGTTTAAACAACTGCTTACAGTTGCCGAGCAACTGCAAGATAGTGTAGGCAAGTTCAAGGTGAGTTAGTGTTGTTAGTTAATTGTTAATGTTTAATTGTTAATGTTTAATTGTTAATTGCAATTTTCAAAGTAACTGTGATCTGAACAAGATTGACTGGGAATTCTGTGACTGTAACTCCTGAAATTGTTCAGTCACCCCGAGTTAGGCAATGGTGGCAGTGATGTCCAAACCCTGGACATCTTGACAAGGAGAAACTACCTATTTTTAATTAATTGGCCGTATTTCATGACTCAAATCCCTCCTCACAATAACTCCCTTAAGGATAACAATGGTCACCAGATTGATAATTATGATCTGAAATTTTCTGATAATTTATCTGATCAATTATCAGAAAATGGTCATAATGGCATCTACCAAGCTTTCGAGCTGTCAAAATCTACCCTGAAAACTAAACTGGGTAAATCACTGCTACCACTACCTCAGTTAATCCAGTCAAAGGTTGCACCAGCCAACAAAATTCCATCTTTATTTTTGAAATGGTTTTATAACCTTCCTATACAAAGCAAGCAGCTTTTATCCCTGTTTACGTCAGAAGTTATCTCCGTAATTGGATTAGCAGGTGTGGGGGCTTTTTTGATTATTACAGGAGGTCGTGCTCAATTAATCAACCAAGCCAAATCAGAATTGGCGGTTATGGATATTATCTATAATATCAAAATTAATCAGATGGGGTTTGGGTTTCGCGGACAATCTGACAATAGCGCAATTATTCAAGCGGTTCAAACCCATGCTCAAGGTAAACCCTTAACCCCCGGGTTGTTCAAACAAGTTAAAGATATTCTTCAGCAAGAAATCCAGACTCGTCGGATTGAATATGCCACGTTGGTGGGAAAAGATCGGCGAATTATTGTCAATGCTAATTCGGATCGAACTGGAGAGTTTTTCGATCCCAACGACTTAGTCAGTCAGGTTCTGGAAAATCCTGAGCAAATTAAAACTAGTGAAGTGGTCAGCTGGTCTGAGCTTGCTAAAGAGTCTCCCTTCCTACCTGCTGGGATTGTCGAGCAAAACAATCTGTTGATTCGCTACACCGTGACACCGATTAAAGCCACCGACACAGGGGCAGTTTTGGGAGCACTGGTTTCTGGGGATATTGTCAATGGCAAGCTGCCTATCGTCGAGGATACCCTCAAGTCTTTTGGGGGAGGTTATAGTGCAGTATATCTACGTCAACCCGATGGTGAATTCTCCTTGGTAACTGCCTTAGACCAAGGTAAAACCACCAACTTAGCAGAAGCTCAACCGAACGTCTCCTTGCCCAATACCGCTTTTCTGAATCAAGTGGTCACAGCTCAGGGTAATCCGATTACCAAACGCATGAATATAGGGAGGGAAAGCTATACAGTCGCTGCCAGGACGCTAAATAATTTTAGTGGTAGGCCAGTTGCCCTTTTGGTAAGGGGAACCTCAGAAGCTCAACTCAACTTCCTCCTTACCAACAAGCTACTCCTACAGTTGGTAGTAGTCATCTTAGCTTTAACCGCTAATCTATTACTAGCTATGCTGCTAGGACGAGCCATTGCTAAACCTATCCAGCAGCTACAAAACTTAGCCCAGCAATTTGCTCAAGGGTCACGTCAAGTCCGAAGCAATCTGATGACTAATGATGAGATCGGTAAGCTAGCTAGGACGTTTAATGAAATGGCTGATAGTGTTACCAGTCAGGAAAACGTGGTACGTCGAGAGGCAAATCGGACACAGGTGATTATTAACCTTGCTGCTACCCCCATCGACAAATCTCTCGACCTCAAAGCTGTCTTCCAAGACGCGGTGGAAAAAGCCCTCAATCAATTGAATGCCGACCGGGTAGTTATCTACCGCCTGAATCCTGATGGTAGTGGCTACATTGGATTCGAGGCAGTTCAACCCGGTTGGCCCAAAGCAGTTGAAAATATGGTTGAGGATAGGATTGAGAATAAAATTGAAGATGCTTGTATTCCACAGCAACTGCTTGATCACTACAAACATGGACGTGTCATTGCCATGAATAATGTCTTTGAAGCAGGTTTCCACCGTGACCACGAAAAGTTGATGGAACGATTGCAAATCAAAGCAAATTTAGTGACACCAATTGTCCACGGAGAAACACTCTACGGTTTACTTATTGCTCATCATTGTACCTCCCCACACCAGTGGCAAGAGTTTGAAATCATTTTCCTGAGGCAGTTATCTGTTCAGCTGGGCAATGTTATGGAGCGAGCCACATCCTTAGAACAAATGGAGGCAGCCCGCCAAGAAGCCGAAAATCTTGCTCAGGAACAGCGCCAGCTAAAAGAGGAGCTGCAAAAGCGTGCTCTAGAACTGTTGATGGAAGTAGACCCAGTCAGTAAAGGAGACCTCACCATTCGAGCCCAGGTGACTGCCGATGAATTGGGAACTATTGCCGATTCCTACAATGCTACCATTGAAAGCTTGCGGAAACTTGTACTGCAAGTCCAACAGGCAACCAAGCAAGTCACCACCACCACTACTCAAGATGAAGCAGCCATCAGAGAGCTATCCACAGAAGCTTTACGACAGGCCGAGGAAATTGCTAATGCTTTACAAAAAATTCATGACATGACAGTCTCAACTCGCTCTGTGGCTGTCAGTGCCTCTGAAGCCGAAGCCGCAGTCAAACAAGCAGCTCAAACGGTGGAAGCCGGAGATGCTGCTATGAACCGCACTGTAGAAGGTTTTATGGCGATTCGGGAAACTGTAGGTAGTACGGCTAAGAAGGTCAAACGTCTTGGGGAATCGTCTCAAAAGATTTCTAAGGTAGTCAACCTGATTAGTGGCTTTGCTGAGCAAACTAATATGTTAGCCCTCAATGCCGCTATTGAGGCGGCTCGTGCTGGGGAAGCCGGTCGAGGCTTTGCTGTAGTTGCTGATGAAGTACGAGCCTTGGCCCATCAATCAGCGGAGGCAACGGCGGAAATTGAAAAGCTGGTAGCGGACATTCAGGCGGAAACCAATGAGGTGGCAGCCGCTATGGAAGAGGGAACTGAGCAAGTGGTTGTTGGGACTAAACTGGTGGATGACACCAGGCAGAGTTTGAATCAAATTACTGCAGTAACGGTGAAGATCAATGAGTTGGTCAAAGCAATTGCCATCACAGCTGTTGAGCAAACCCAAGCCAGCGAATCAGTGACTGAAACTATGACTGACGTAGCAGCGATCGCGAATAGAACCTCCACAGAAGTCACCCAAGTATCTAACTCGTTCAAACAACTGCTCAAAGTGGCTGAGCAACTCCAAGATAGTGTGGGCAAGTTCAAGGTGAGCTAGCGTCATTTTAGTTATTAGTATTTTGTTAATGACCAATGACCAATGACCAATTTGCAATTTTCTCTTGACCAATGACCAATTAACAACCATGGCAACTCACTCTGAGATCCAGGACCAAGCCTATCAGTTTTTTATCGAAGAGGCACCAGAGCTGTTGCAACTGATCGAGACAGGCTTACTGAATCTCCAGCAAGAACGAACCACGGCTAAGATCCACGATTTAATGCGAGCCGCTCACTCCATCAAGGGAGGTGCTGCCAGTGTTGGGCTAGAGGCAATTAAAACTTTGGCTCATCGTCTCGAAGATATCTTCAAGGCTTTCTACAGCGAAGAGGTACAACTTGATACTGAGCTAGAAAGCTTGCTGCTCAAAGCTTATGACTGCCTCCGGAACCCCCTAATCCAGCAAATTGAGCAAGGCTATTTTGACCCAGAACAAGCCCTGACCAGGGCTCAATCCACTTATGCCCAGATCGAAGAACGACTCGGTGATGCCCTGACACAGGTTCATAACTACATTCCTAGTTCCGGTGATTTGGGTATTGATATTGTATCCTCTATTTTTGAGGTTGATGTAGCTCAGGGACTAGAACGTCTTGCTGCTGTCTTAGCCAATCCCCAAAATTATGAGGTCGTGGGGGAATTAAAGGCACAAGCCGACGTATTTGCTGGCTTTG
>NZ_JAAHIG010000196.1:0-16418 GCF_010692305.1 Moorena sp. SIO4G3
GCTATCAACAGACCTCTTACAGTTTCGCCGCATCGCTACCCGATACGAAAAACTTGCTATAAATTATACAGCTATGTTAGAAATCGGATTAATTTTGTTGTGGTTATAGTTTGAAAACACGCCCTAGGGGGTGATTGAGGTCTAGCAGGCTATCATGAGTCCAAAAAGGGATAGCATGGTCTACACGTGTGTTATTCTTGTTTCAATGAGTGTAGTAGATGCAGAATACCCGTCTTAATAATTTAGTTGATTTTTTATGGACGCGGCTGGGGCTATGGTTTGCTAATCCCTGGCGACGCCTGTCGATGGTCCTGATTAGCTTTCTGTTTGGCTTCTTGGTAGGACAAGCCCTGTGTACTACAGCAGGAACTGGCCAGGAATGGATACTATCTGGGATGTTGATTATTTTTACAGAAGCAGTTAACCGGTTTATTTATAGCGTTAAATTTCCAAAAGGCCAATTAAATCAAACCGTTGACCGGGTTTCATGGTTGGCAGATCTAGTCAATGCTTTTAAGATTGGTCTGGTATACAGTATGTATTTAGAAGCCTTCAAGCTTGGCTCTTAAAATAGTAATCAGTTATTAATCAGTTCGTAATCAGTTCGTAATCACGATCACTGCTGAATCCTTAGAAGGGAGATATCCCATGCAACTACTGACCGACAAGGGATAAATGATAAGTCACACCAAGAGCGTTGGTCAAATTCTAGAGCAGTGGGTATCAGGACAAACACCAAATCCCCTTGAATCTCAGCAACTGTTGGCTTTTGAACTGGCTGATCACCTAAAGGCAAAGGCGTTTGGCATCACAGAGGATAATGGTGAACAGGTAATCCAAACGCGATCGCATTTGTTTGAGATAGTCTACCCAGATATTCTCGCTCTACCGTATTTTGAAACTACTCCTGAAACACAGCAAAAGACTCTCTTATGCCTTTGGAACCTCTGGCTTCCTTTAGCCATGGCGTTGGTATCCTGTCGTAAACAGCTGGGACGTCCTTTGATTCAAGGCATATTAGGAGGGCAGGGCACCGGGAAAACGACTCTAGCCACAGTCTTAAGTGTGATTCTCCACAAGCTAGGCGAACGCACTCTCAGCCTGTCTATCGATGACCTCTACAAAACCTACAAGGAGCGACAACAGCTTCAAGAACAAGACCGCAGGCTGATCTGGCGTGGTCCCCCTGGAACTCATGATGTTGAGCTGGGTTTACAGCTATTAGACCAATTACGATCCCCTTCCTCTACCCCAGAAATCCTCGTGCCTCGGTTTGATAAGTCAGCTTTTGGGGGGGCTGGAGACCGAATCACTCCAGAGGTGGTCGAAAGTATTGATATTGTATTGTTTGAAGGGTGGTTTGTTGGGGTTCGACCCATTGAGCCAGAAGTGTTTGATGGCTCCCTTCCAGAACCGATTCAGACCCTGGAAGACCGAGAGTTTGCTCGGGATATGAATCAGCAACTGAGCCTTTATGTACCCCTCTGGGAACGATTAGACCGATTGATGGTACTCTACCCTACTGACTACCGCCTCAGTCAGCAATGGCGACTACAGGCAGAGAAACAGATGATTGCTCAGGGTAAGTCAGGGATGGGAGATAGACAAATTAGAGATTTTGTCAACTATTTTTGGAAAGCTCTCCATCCAGAATTATTCATTACACCCCTGACTAGAAACCCAAATCTAGTAGACTTGGTGGTTGAAATTAATCATGACCACACACCTGGTGTGATTTATTCACCAGGGGATGCTCGTTAGCATGGATCCAACAAGCGGGTGATCGGACTCGAACCGACGACGTCCAGCTTGGGAAGCTGACATTCTACCACTGAATTACACCCGCAATCCTTTAACTAATATTTAACTATTATTTAACTATCATTGGTATTGTAGCACTTCTTAATTGGGTCAGGTACTTGACCCGATTGAGAATTGCTAAATGAAGTCCCCTTAAATACCTATCATAAAGAAGATTGAGAGGGAGATGGGGCAGATTTTTATTAAGGTTAATTACCTCGACAGGATCTCCTCGGGGCTTTCAGCTTAGCTTTTTGGTAAGCTGTAGACAAATATAAGCGTTCCCCATTGCTGCTGATATAGCGCCCAAGGATTACCCAGTTTAGATCTGAGAGTTTAGATCTGAGGTGTTAACCCTAAGGGACCGATACAAAAGGTTAAACTACCAAAAATTCAATTCTACCAAACTAGTAAAACTAAGCCAGTGTCATGGGAATACTGGAATAAGTCTTAGCATTTAAGTCAATCAAAAATCATGTTTAACACCACTGAAATTCTAATTAACGCCTTTGTTATAAGACTCCGAGAAGGCTACCGCCGAACTTACGGGGGACTCAACCCTGACAACGAAGATATAATTGCTTGGGCTGGCAGCATGGCGATGGAAAATATTGCCAACAGTGATGCGCTCTATCACGATGTGGAACACTCCATTCTAGTTACCCTCGTCGGACAGGAGATTTTGCGAGGCAAACATATCCGGGAAGGTGGTGTCACTCCTGATAATTGGTTACACTTTATCATTTCTTTGGCATGTCATGATATTGGCTATGTTAAAGGAGTATGTCGCCAAGACCGAGAAAATGAACGACTCTACGCTACTGGTCAAAATGGGGAGATGGTTCATTTACCCCAAGGGTCTACCGATGCTGCTCTGACTCCTTATCATGTCGATCGGGCAAAATTATTTATTGATGAGCGCTTTGGTGGTCACAACCTGATTGATGCCGAGTTTATCAAGCGCAACATTGAACTGACTCGTTTCCCTGTGCCGAAGCAAGGGGATCATCAAGATACAGGTAACTATCCTGGATTGATTCGCGCCTCTGACTTGATTGGTCAACTGAGTGACCCACGCTATCTCAAAAAAACTACTGCTTTGTTCTATGAGTTTGAAGAAACTGGATTTAACAAAGCCATTGGATACCGCCATCCTGGAGATCTGCGGGAAGGCTACTCTAAGTTTTACTGGAATGGGGTATATCCTTATATTCAGGATGCCTTACGTTACCTATCCTTAACTCAGGAAGGTAAACAAATTACGGCTAATCTCTTCTCCAATGTGTTTGTGGTTGAACACTCACACAATCAAAATGGAATGGTGAAAATGACACAAAAGGTTAATGTATAGCATTTACCAATCTATTGAGGTACTTTAAGCCCGGGTTTTAGGGAACAGGGAATAGGGAATAGGTAAAAAATCCTGTGTACCTCATTAATATGATAATGGCTATATAACCAGAAGCTATTAAAGGTGAAGGCTTAAGGGTGAACGGTGTTGGGTCAAGGGTGTTGGCTCAAGGATGGTTGCACCAGATTTCGATACCATCTTATTAGTATGGGGTATGGGCTTGCACATAGCTAATGCACGGACGCCCATACTAATATCCATGCTTTTAAGACCTATACTAAGTAAACGCGAGGTGCTTTTCGCCCTTTCGGAGTCAGAATCCTATGAACTGGTGGCAAAAACTTACCAAGAACCCTCTCGCCCGTTTTGGGGCATTGCTACTATTGACGTTTTATCTAATTGTCATTGCAGCAGATGTTGTTGCTCCCTATGATCCTTATGTGTCTCAGCCAGATGGTTCCCTGCTACCACCTACCAAGATCTACTGGCGTAACCAGCAAACCAAACAGTTTATTGGTCCCCATGTCTATCCCACAACCCAAGGACCAACGGATTTAGAGACAGGCGATCGCAAACTAAATGTAGACTGGCAGAAGCCGTCGCCAGTTGGTCTATTTGTTCCAGGTCGGGAGTATAAGTTGTTTGGAGCGATTCCCTTCAACCGTCACCTGTTCGGTACGGTGGGTGAGGGTAAGATTAATCTATTAGGTACCGATGAGCAAGCTCGTGATCAGTTTAGTCGCTTGGTGTATGGGGGTCGGATTAGTCTTAGTATTGGTCTAGTCGGAATTGCAATCTCCTTTCCCCTTGGTCTAATCATTGGGGGAATTTCCGGCTATTTCGGCGGTTGGGTAGATGGGATCATCATGCGTCTGGTAGAAGTTTTGATGACTATTCCTGGTATTTACCTACTCGTCGCCTTAGCTGCTGTGCTACCACCTGGTCTAACTAGTGCCCAACGGTTTTTGTTAATTGTTTTGATTACCTCGTTTATTAGCTGGTCTGGCTTAGCACGAGTGATTCGAGGACAGGTGTTATCGATTAAGGAGCGGGAATTTGTCCAAGCTGCCAAAACTATGGGGGCGAATCCCTTTTATATCATTGTACGCCACGTTCTGCCCCAGACAGCTTCCTATGTGATTATCTCAGCAACCTTGGCAGTTCCTGGTTTCATTGTGGCCGAGTCGGTGCTGAGTTTGATTGGGTTGGGAATTCAGCAACCTGACCCGTCCTGGGGAAATTTGTTGTCTTTGGCAACCAATGCCTCAATCATCGTGCTACAGCCTTGGTTGATTTGGCCGCCAGCACTGCTGATTATTCTGACAGTGTTGGCGTTTAATTTACTTGGGGATGGCTTGCGGGATGCTCTCGATCCCAGAAGTTTACAGCGCTAGCTCTTGGAATACTTAAAGGGGAAGGATCGGTCGAGTCTGGAAAAAGCCTTTTTTTCTGGGTTCAATCATCAGCCTTGCTCCCCTTGAGCGATAACCCTTACCACAATAGTCCGAAGGCAATATTTATTATGTCTGTGAATAACTATTACACCCTTGGTCGTTCTGGATTGCGCGTCAGTCGCCTAGCTCTTGGAACAATGACTTTTGGCACTGAGTGGGGCTGGGGAGCAGACCGTACAACCGCCAAAACCCTTTTTGATGATTATGTCGAAGCAGGTGGTAACTTTATTGATACCGCTGACCTTTATACCAATGGGACGAGTGAAACTTGGTTAGGAGAGTTTATTGCTGAGCGTAATTTGCGGGACTTGATGGTGATTGCTACCAAATTTTCCTACAACGGAGAACCTGGCAATCCTAATGCTGGGGGCAATGGACGTAAAAATATTATGCGTGCAGTGGAAGGGTCGCTCAAGCGTTTAAATACTGACTATATTGATCTCTATATATTACATACCTGGGATAGAATTACGAGCGCTGCAGAGGTGATGCGTACCCTAGATGATCTAGTTCGCTCTGGTAAGGTGCGTTATATTGGTCTTTCTGATGTTCCTGCTTGGTATGCTTCTCGTGCGCAAACTATTGCGGAGTTAAGAGGGTATGAAACGTTATCCACGCTGCAATTAGAATATTCCCTGGTAGAACGGAATATTGAAAATGAGTTTGTCCCTTTTGGTACAGAACACGGTATGGGAATTATGGTGTGGAGTCCCCTTGCTAGTGGTTTACTCAGTGGTAAATATCGCCCTAGTGAAGATGGTGGCATGGGTGAAGGTCGCTTAGAAGCGATGAAAGAGTCAATTAATCCAGCTTTTCAAAAGTTTAGCGATCGCAATTGGAAAATTGTGGCAGAGTTAGAAGCTGTGGCAACAGAGGTAGGACGCAGTATGGCTCAAGTAGCAGTAAATTGGGCGGCTAACCAACCTGGTATTGCTTCGGTGATTATTGGTGCGACTAAACCCCATCAGCTTCAGGATAATCTACAGGCATTAGATTTTACCCTGAGCGAGGAGCATGTAATGCGTCTTAATCAGGTAAGTACTCCAGAATTAAAATTTCCCTATACTTTCTTTGGTTCAGAAATGCAAGCCATGCTTCATGGTGGGCTTACCGTGGGTGATAAACCTAAAAATTACTATCCCGTAATTGAGACTAGCGGTAGGGGTGCGGGTGTTGATAGTGATGCTGAATAAATGGTAGTGATAAATAGGTAGTGACCCCAAATTATTGGGGTCTTAAATAAGTAAATTTTTATAGCAATGGAAGTATAGTTTAGGACATACTATTCTAGTGTAAAGGGAGCAGGGAGCAGGGAGCAGGGAGTAGGGAGCAAGTAAAAGAAATATCTCCTAAGCTTTGCTTCGAATGCTATAGTAAAATTTAGATTTTAAAAAACATACAAAAATTAGTTTTTTATAAATAAAATGCTTAGGGTTGGATTAGGCAATCAATACATGTTTATAACTACCGTTATGGCGACGATAAAGACTGTCAAAAAGACATAGTTTTGATAAAAAAAATATTTTTTGTTTCTTTATAAGAATCGACAATTCCTTGTCTGTTTCTTTACAGTCCATGTGTCAAGACAGTACCAGTTAGAGGAGACATAGGGACTGGGGACATGAAAGCATTATCCGTGGAAAGTGTTACGGCAGCATCTAATCTACCGAAGGAGTCACCTCCTCAGGAGTATCGGAGTGAGTACCCCTTCCGGACACTACTTTATCTCTACCGCCAAGACCTAGGTAAAATCGGACTGTCGATGGCGGTGTATGTGATCAAACACAGTCCGGAATGGATCAGACCATTGGTGATTGCTAATGTGATTGATATTATTTCCAACCCAAGCACTCACCCACTCTCGGAGTTATGGATTAATGGGGCTATCTTAGGGATTTCTATACTGCAAAATATCCCCACCCATTACTTACACATCCGGTTTATGAGTCTGGCGACTCGCAACATGGAGTCGAATCTGCGCTCACTAATCACCCAGCAGCTGCAACTGCTTTCCATTGGGTTCTACAAAAATAACAGCAAGGGAGCACTACAAACCAAACTGTTGCGGGATGTGGAACAAATTCAAGGGTTGGCAACAACCCTGTTCCAGTTTGTCCCTGCTGCTGTGCTAACTATCTTAGTAGCAATTGTCGCTACCGCCATTCGTGCTCCTTGGTTCCTGCTGTTCTTCCTGGGAACTGTCCCAGCGGCTGTGATTCTGATCTCGGTACTCAGACGACCGATTCGCGATCGCAATTCTGCTTTGAGACAACAACTCGAAGAAATGGCAGCTAGCTTAATCGAGATGATTCAGCTAATCCCAGTCACACGAGCTCATGGTGCTCAACAGACTGAGATGGAACGGATTGATGGCAAGTTAGTGACGGTCAAACAGGCAGCAGTCCGACTTGACTCGATTAACGCGATTACCGATGCCTCTTCTTGGGTAACCCTACGCTTATTCAGTCTAGTTTGCTTGATCACCTCAGCCTGGTTAGTCTATACCAACCAATGGTCAATCACAGTGGGAGATGTGGTGTTACTGACTGGTTATTTTGATTCCCTGACTAACTCGATAGTGCAAATATTAGCGGTATTGCCACAGATTGGCAAAGGGTTTGAATCCATTCGCTCAGTGGGTGAAATTATCGAGTGTCCTGACCTAGAGCGCAATCCTGGTAAGATAGCTCTGCAACAGGTGCGTGGTGAATTCACCTTTGAGTCCGTTAGTTATAAGTATCCCGATACGGAACAGTTTGCTATTCAAGACTTTTGTCTACAGGTCAATCCTGGGGAAACCATTGCCATCGTCGGACCATCCGGAGCCGGAAAATCGACCTTATTAAGTCTGATTATTGGTTTCATGGCTCCCACGACCGGAAGAGTTTTACTAGATGGTACAGATATGAGTAGCCTCGACCTACAGACCTATCGGAAATTCCTGTCAGTGGTTTCCCAGGAGACTATCTTATTTGAAGGTACGGTGCGAGAGAATATTGTGTACGGCAGTGAACAATTGGATGAAGAACAGTTACTCAAGGCGATTCAGGATGCCAATGCCTTAGAATTTATTCAGGAATTGCCCTCGGGGCTTGATACTCTAATTGGGGAAAATGGGGCAAAACTTTCTGGTGGTCAACGGCAACGACTAGCGATTGCTCGTGCTTTAATTCGTAATCCACGGGTGTTAGTTCTCGATGAAGCAACATCGTCTCTAGATACTGCTTCGGAAGCTTTGATTCAGGACGCTTTGGAACACTTGATGGAAAACCGCACAACCTTTGTGGTAGCTCATCGCCTGTCAACGATTCGGAAAGCTGACCGGATTGTAGTTATGGAACGAGGGCATATAGTCGAAGTTGGCAATCACCCTCAACTGCTGGCGAAAGATGGAACCTATACACAATTACATTCATTACAAATATAGCATTTATCAATGGGATGAGTTACAAAATTATGGGTTTTAGGGAATAGGGAACAGGGAACAGCGGATCTGGGAACAGGGAAAAAATCCTGTGTATTTCATAGCTATGAGAAATGCTATATCAGTGATGCAAATCACCGAACTGTTCTCGATAACGAGCTAATAATGACTCCATTTGAGCTAATTGCTCCTGAGCTTGTTCCTTTTGCTGACATTCTTGTTCGGCTCGTTGCTTTTCGAGTTCGGCTGCTTCAGTAGGGGTGGGAACTAGTTGTCCTTCTGCGGTAAACCAACGTAATTTTGAGTCATAAATTCCCAAATATAGTGCCAACTGTTGACTCCACAACCAACCTTCTTGATTAGGCTCAAGTTCGAGATAACAACCATCTACCAAGTGGAAGCCCTTCAATTCCAGGGTGTTGGGGTCAAACCAGAAATAGTCGGGAGTACGGAATGTATCCTGGTAGATTTGTTTCTTTAATCCTCGGTCCGTATCTGCCGTGGTAGGGGAAATAATTTCTACAATCACATTCGGATACTTCCCCTCTTCTTGCCATACTACCCAACTATTCCGAGGTTTGCGCTCAGTTCCCAGCACCACAAAAAAGTCAGGCCCACGAAATTCTTCAGACTTACGTTGTCGAGGACTGTAATAAATAGTCAGATTTCCCGAGACATAGAAATCATCACGCTCATCCCACAACCACTCTAGGCATTGGATGAGTAGGGTCATTTGTAGTCGATGTAGATCAGTTTCCAAAGGTGGTTCGTCACTGAGTAAATCCCTAGGGGGGAATATAACATCTTCCGGTACAGTTGTTGCAATCTCTGTTGGAGTTTTTAATTCTTGAGTCAAAGACATCGCGGCTATGGTCTAATAAGTAGGTGGTACTTATTAGTCTAGATTATCATCATTAGAGCGAGTCAAGTAATATCTGAACAAAGTTGACAAAACTATCGATATCTGAATCGTAAGCATTCAGCTAATAAATGATTAACAAAAATTGATGTCAAAGCTCTAAACCACTTTTTTGCAACTTTTTAAATGGATCCAGAACGAAATCAATAACACGACGCTGCCGGACAATCACCTCTGCTGTTGCAGTCTGACCTGGAGTTAAGGTAATCTTTTTGTCTCGGGCTTCGATATAGGGCTTTTCTAACTCGATTTCCAGTTCAAAGCTTTCTAGCTTGCCTTGGTTGGTTTCTGTCATCTTAGAGTCTGGGGAAATCCAACTCAAGTTACCTTTCAAGACTCCATAGTTTTGGAAGGGATAGGCATCAAACTTCATCTTCACTGGCATTCCTACCTGTAAAGACCCACTCTCTGTAGTCGCTATTTGCGCTCGCAGTACTAGGGATGAATTCTCTGGTGCAATCTCTACAATTACCTCTCCCGGTTGGACAACATCTCCAGCGCCTTGGATGGGCAAATGAAAAACTGTGCCAGTAGCAGGAGCCTTGAGTACTCGTTGCTCTAACTGAAATTCCAAGGATTTAATCTGGGTTTTAGCCTGGGCAATTTCTGCTTGCAGGGTAGTAATTTCTGTTTCCAAATTTTTCAGCTGTTCCTCAATTTTTAGCATCGCCAGTTTACTCCCTTGCACTAGACTCTGATAGCTACGTTTCTGTTCTTTTAGGCGAAGTTCAGCTTGCTGAATATCAGCCTTAGCTTCATGAATAATCCGCTCGTAGCTGCCTTGCTGCTCTTTGAGGCGAGACTTGGCTTGCAAAATATCGGACTGGGCTTGCATAACGCTTTGGTAGTTTTCTTTTACCAGCTGTTCTGCTTCAATGAAGCGGTCTTGTGAAATGACACCTTGCTCAAAGGCTTGTTTGTAGCGTGGGAGTCTTTCCTGGGCAGCTGATAACCGAATTAATGCTAATTTATACGTTGCTTGACTCGACTCAATCGATTGCTTAACTTGATTGATTTGGGCCAGTTTTTCATCTTTTTGTAAATTATGGATATTATTGAGAGAATCTAGATTATACTTTGCCTGCTCCACTTGAACCTGTTTTTCCAATTCTTGAGCTTGGTTCTGTTGCTGTTGGGTATGCAGCCCCAGCATCAATTGATTCTTGAGTATGTCCAACTGCGCCAGCCGATTGTGTTGACCTGTCTGTCTTTGATGCAACTGCTCAAGCTCAGCACGAACTAAATCTGATTCTAACTCCAGTAAAATCTGTCCTGCCTTGACGATCTCCCCCTCTTTCACTTTCAGGGCAGCCACCGTTCCAGAAACTGGTGCATCCAACCTAATGGTTTTCCCCTTAGGCTCAATCCGCCCTCTGGCACTCCCGGTCTCATCTACCTTGGAGAGCATTGACCAAGGTAAAAGGGTCCCGGCACAGATCACTAACAGATAGAGCAATCCCCTAGTCCACGGTCGTGGCAAGGTATTGAGCAAGTCATGGGTGACTTCAGACCAGTCATCACCGAGAGATTGTGATGAGGCTGATTGTGATGCTGATTGTGATGAGATTGATTGGCTTGGTGGTGGTGTCTGATTAGTGTTAAAGGAGTCCGGTGGATTGGTTACTAAACTATTGCTATTTATATGGTCATCGTTTGGCTTTTTAGGAAAGCCTGAGTTAGGAAAGCTTGGGTTAGGAAAGCCTGAGTTAGGGTCGTATGGCATAATCCACAATTGGTAATTGCTATAGCATTTTTAAAAAAGGGAACAGGGAGTAGGGAATCGGGAGTAGGGAGTAGGGAGTAGGGAGTAGGGAGTAGGGAGTAGGGAGTAGGGAATCGGGAGTAGGGAGTAGGGAGTAGGGAGTAGGGAGTAGGGAGTAGGGGAAAAATTATGTGTAACTTATTACTATTAAAAACGTTTTATATTCTTGAATTTTTATGATCTTTATGTACATAAAGATCATAAATTTATGTAGATTTTAATTTGTTTTTGTGAGTTTAATTTGACTATCAAACAAGAATGATAAAGCGTTTTTCATAACTATGAAGTACACAGCATTTTTTCCCTGTTCCCGATTCCCGATTCCCGATTCCCGATTCCCGATTCCCGATTCCCGATTCCCGATTCCCTGTTCCCAGATCCGCTGTTCCCTGTTCCCGATTCCCTATTTCCTTTAATTAGGATTTCAATCACCAACAGTAACGGTCAGTTGTTGCTGATTGAGATAGAAGTAGTGACCACGCTTAGCCATCAATGTTTCGTGGTTACCACTTTCGACCAAGATTCCTCGATCAAGTACTAGAATTACATCAGCTTGGCGCACGGTAGAGAGGCGATGAGCAATAACTAAGGTGGTTCGATTTTTTAAAATTGAGTTGAAGTTAGTTTGAATGATGCGCTCGGATTCAGCATCTAGGTTGCTGGTAGCTTCATCTAAAATCAACAAGCGGGGATTCCCTACCAAAGCACGGGCGATCGCTAGGCGCTGACGTTGACCACCAGATAACATACCACCCCCCTCGCCAATTTGAGTCTCATAACCCATGGGTAGCTGTTTAATAAATTCATCTGCACCAGCCTGTCGCGCTGCTTCCATAATTTCTTCTAGGGTTGCTAAGGGATCACCCATGGCAATGTTTTCCCGAATGGTTTTGCCAAACAGAAATGTATCTTGGTTAACTACACCAATTTGCTCCCGCAATGAGCGCAGGGAAAGACTGGTGATGTCTTGACCATCAATTAACACTTTGCCATCTGTGGGGATATAAAGCCCCAAAACTAATTTGGAAATGGTGGTTTTCCCTGAACCACTGCGACCGACTAGGGCTACCATTTGCCCTGGTTTTACCTCAAAACTGAGATTTTCGAGTACATTAATATCGCTTTGAGGGTGATAACGAAAGGTGACTTGCTCAAAACGAATGTGACCCCTCAGTTCTGGTAACGATTGACGAGATTGCTGCTGCAAATCTTCTTCTGGTTCCGCATCCAGCACATCATTGATCCGTTCCACTGCAATCAGCACTTCCTGCAATTCATTCCACAACACCGTTATGCGCTGGAAGGGGTCAATCACATTATTTAGCAACATATCAAAGGCGACTAATTGACCGATGGTAAGTTGGTTTTGAATCACCAACCACGCTCCATACCACAGCAGAGTAGTAGTAGCAACAGTTTCGATAGTGTTACTGAATATTTGTAATTGGTTACTGATGATTTGCCCAGAAAAGCTAGTTTTGATAGACTTATTCAGGAGTTCCTCCCAATGCCAGCGCACTGTTTGTTCAACTGCCATGGATTTAATTGTGTTAATCCCGGTCAGGGTTTCGATCAGATAGCTTTCTTGATTAACTAAAGCATCGAATATTTCTCGGGAAATCCGGCGCAAGAAGGGGGTGGCTATTAATGCCAGCAGGAAAAATGGCGGCACAATTAACAACACTAGCGCTGCGAGTTTCCAGCTGTACCAGAACATCAGACTCACGTAGACAAAAACAGTGAGTAAGTCGAGCAAGATTGATATAGCTTCGCCAGTGAGGAAGCTTTGAATTTTTTCGTTTTCCTGGACTCGGGAGACAATGTCACCGACAAAACGGGATTCAAAGAAGTTTAAGGGTAATCGGAAGGTATGGCGAATAAACCCGACAATCAAGGCTAGATCAACTTTGTTAGCGGTGTGGTCTAGCAAATATTGCCGCAAGCCAGTCATGGCAATTTGGAATAAGCCAAACAGCAGCAAGCCTAAGCCAACAGCGTTTAAGGTCAGGGTACTACCTTGCACTATTACCCGGTCTAACAATAGCTGTGTGAATAGAGGTGTAACTAGTCCGAAGATCTGAACTAAGATAGATGCGATCAATACCTCTAAAAGCACCAGCCCGTGAGGTTTCATTAATTCAAAGAACTGCCAGAAGGCAACACTCGCCTCCTTGGCTTCCTTCAGCATTGCTGTGGGTTGCAACAGAAGGGCATAGCCAGTCCAATTTGCTTTGAAATCAGAATGGTTGAAGGTTTTTTGACCAATGGCAGGGTCTCCTACAATTACGCGATCGCGAGTGACTTTATAGACCACGATGTAGTGTCTGCCTTCCCAATGGGCAATAGCGGGCAGTTTCTCTTTTGCCAATCGGTCGAGACTAGCTTTGACCGGTCGGGTAGAAAAGCCGATGCTTTCTGCTGCTGCTGCTAGACCTCGTAGTGATGTGCCATTGCGGTCAACATTGGCAACATCCCGCAAACGATTAACACTGAAACGTTTACCCCAGTAGCGACCAATCATCACTAAACAAGCAGCACCACAATCTGAGGAACTCTGTTGGGCAAAGAACGGATAGCTTTGAGTAACTTGCTGCCACCAATGGCTGACTTTGATTGTGGGGTTAGGAAAGTAAACTCGACGGGTCTTGGGCTTTGGTTTTCCCTCTGGAGGTGCTTGAGACGGTGCGACAGCTGACAAGGTCTTAGCCAATGCTGGCATAGGTTGGTCATTAGCCGATGGGGTAGCATCAGACTCAATCAGCTCACTAAGTTGTGGCAAGTGGAGTAGGGCAATTTTGCTATCAGCATTGCTGAGACTATATAGCTTAGTTGGCATCCTCACCTGCCAAGAGTTTCCTTCCTTTAACTGGGAGGGAGTGTAGATGCTGCCAGCATTAAGGCTTTTGCCAGAACCATGGAGTAGCTCTCCGTGTCGGAGCAGCCAAAGTCTTTGATTGGTTAGTAGAGAATCTGGGAGTGTGCCGACTTCGAGAGTATAGGGTTTTAATAGCGATAGCGTTTTAAGTAACCCTTCTCGGGGTAGATTCTCGAAAAAACCATTGCGACGACACAACAATAAGAATAGATCCCGCAATACCGCTTGTTTATGCAGGTGCTCCCGGATGGTGGGATAGTTACGGAGCAAAGGCTGCAAGAACTCACCAGCAAGATAGCAAACCTTGAGCTTGACAGAAGCTCACCGCAGTGTAAGGCTGAAACGATTCTTCTGGAAACAACGTCAGCTCCCCGAAGGTGCTGGATGCTTCTAGAGAAGCCAGTAAGTTATTGTGCTGATCAAGGAGCCTGACTTTGCCAGCGATAACGATGTAAACGCCAACATTGCCATTACCTGCTTGCCAGAATCCCTTACCTGCCCTTGGTTCGAGAATTTTAATACCTTTGAAGCAGCGGTCGAGTTCTTGTTGAGGGAGTGCTTGTCCCAGGGTCTGGGCAAGTTGTTGAGCAAAATATTGCTTGAAAGCACCTTGAGATGATGAATCCTGAACCATGGAGTTTACTCCAATCAATCAAAACATTCCTAGAGCTTTGATTCAGTAATAAAAATCTGTATAATGTCTTGATGCCATTCCGTAAGTTTTGACTGACTAAAATCTACCTATGATATATTACTGAATTAGCTCTGATTAGGATTGAATTTACAATCCTTAATTCCTAATGATTGCAAGAAATAATCTGTTTTTGGCCTGCTACAAAAGTGTCAGTTATCAGTAAGTTTTCAGTAATTTTATTACTAGTTATGAGTTGTCTTATTAGTTGTCCGCAGGACTAGACGTTAACTCTTGATAACCAACTATGAGCTACTCATTTAGCTGCTCAGTTATTGCCACCACTGTGTACTAGTTGTAATAGCTATATTAGCTATACTAGCTGTACTAACTCTACTAGTTGTACAAGCTACTGTTTTTTTGTGGATTGAATGGCCACAATTTCAACGATTGAGTTAATGAGGCAGAAGACAAGTTGCGAACAACAATGCCAGAACCCTCAGTTTCAGAAGGATTCTTGGTATTCTTGGCCTTGGAGGATTTATTGCGGGTGGAAAGTCCCATTTTTTTGAGCAAACGGTTGATATGGCGATCGCTGACTTCAATGCCAAACTCTCGGGTCAGATGCTTGTTCAACCAATGGGCTGTCCAAGAGTGAAATGAATAGCCATACTCACGGGGACTATGACTCACTAGCTCTTTCAAACGTTCAAGGTATTGGTCATTAATGATCTTAGGTCGGCCAATTGGCAAAGCATTCCAATTGTGCATGTTACCCGTTTGGAGTTGGCAAATCCAATACCGTGCGGTTTCTTGAGAGCAGTGTAATGCTGTACAAATTTGAGTCTGAGACTGACCCTGATCTGCCAGCAACATAATCTCAATCCGACGACGGTATTCTGGGCGTAAATTGGTTTTTAGGCTTTCTAGCAGCAATTGTCGTTGATCTGGAGTCAACAACTGACCTGGTTCTAAATCGCTGCTTTCTGGAGCACTGTGTTGAACGTAAGTTACAACCATATGATAGCTAAATGTGTTGACACAGCCTATACTGATAAAATTCTTTCTATGAATTTTTCAAGAAGTGTTAGTAAAGTTTTGTTGAAAACATCGTAATTATGAAGCTCTGTAAGCTGTTATGCATTTTTAATGCCTAACAGCAATGCAAAAGGCAGAAGGGAGAATGGACAAGAGTTTCACGGTTTTTTTCCTGATTTACTAAAAGGTAGTTTAAATGCGCGACAGCAAAACCTGAAAAAACAGCCATTTTTGCTGAGGGGGTGACAACAAGGCTAAAAGCGATGCATTGGCCTCACGGGGAGGCAGCGCGGTCTTGGGGGAAACCCCCATGACCGCGCTGCCGTGGTTTCCCCGACTCGCGCATTGCATCAAGACAAGGAAGTTGAATCCAAGTGTAAACTTTCTGTTGCAAACTCTTCTATTTTTCCTGCGGAATGTGTGTTTAGGAAAAGAAAATATTTTTCTTTGCGTGCTTTGAAGTAGTTGTTTAAGTTGTCACCAGTGTAATTTACCATGTCATTTGCTCCCTATTGATTGCAATGGCTTGAGGATTTGTGGATTGCTATCTTCGGAAAGATTCACCCGATTTGTCTGAGTTACATCAAGAAATGCTTATTCTTAATAGGATTGGTTTGGCAATTAAGAGGATTATGCTTTCTTGACTGCCCTCACTGTATTAATCACTCCGAAAATCCAATTTTTATACAGTTTTATATAAAGTTTTGTAACTATTATGATAAAGTTTTGTAACGAATCTCAGAAAACAAGGAACTTGAATCCAAGTGTAAACTTTCTGTCAGTACTCCTTCTTTTTTCCCTGCCTAAGCGAGCCCTGTTGACAAACAGGCTTTGTCAGTCCGGCTTCATGGAGGCGATTAATCCCAGAAGATGCCAAACCAGTCATAGTTGAAAACTATCCGAACTTTTCTAGTTTACCTGGGGAATCTGGGCTCCCGTTATAAGTGGGCAACAATTTCCATCTGTTCCATTTGTTCCCTTAGCCACTCAGAAAACAAATCTGAAAGAATCTCAGAGCGCAACTGCTGATCCAATTGCGGTTGAATGATTTCCTCAACCAAAATCAGGTGTACTCCAGATGAGGTCACAATGGGTTGGAGAATCTGGGGCGGAGTGGCAGCAAAGACCGCAGCCGCAATCTCTGGCTTGAGTTGTTGGCGCTGA
>NZ_JAAHIG010000197.1:0-14969 GCF_010692305.1 Moorena sp. SIO4G3
GCTTAGTCCCTGGTTGCGGTATGTAAGGTTCTAATTACGTTTTACCCTCTAGCTCTGAAACATCTCGATTCGGGAATACTCTAGCTTTTCGGCCTGATGTATCCATCTCAAAATGCTCCTTCGGGTGGGAACTTGGCTTGAATCCTAGCCGTGGAAAGGTCTTTACTCCTTTCACTTCTCTGAGCGCCTTCATCGGTCGCCCTGCCTAGAACATCTTATCGGCAGAGTGGTTTGGGGTCACAACAAACAGCAGAAGCAAGAATGTAACATCGGGGACAAGAACACTCAGAATTTTGTTCAGATTCCAACAGCCAGACTTAAAGACAGGTTTCAGCAACTCTGCGAACAACACGGCATTGAGTTTGTAGAAACTGAAGAATCCTACACTAGCAAAGCTAGTTTCCTAGATGGTGATGAATTGCCTGTATTCGGTGACAAGCCGGAAGGGTGGAAACCGTCTGGGAGACGAGTTAAGCGAGGTCTGTACAAGACATCTCAGGGCTGGCTAGTTAACAGTGACGCTAACGGAGCCGCAAACATAATCACAAAGGTAGCCACAAGGTTAGGCATCGACCTAACTAGAGTGGGTAGGGCTGTTTTGACTCAGCCGAGACGAATACAACTGTATGCTTCCACAACCTCAGTATAAAGGTCTGAAGAATCCCCCATCTTTCAAGTGGGGGAGAAGTCAAATGCTAGTACAAAGTGGCGGTAATGGAATGCAATTGTTGCCTAGTTTTGCCTAAGTCCTGCTCCAGTTACTTAGGGATGAAATTAGTTATTTATAGTTAAATAACTATAAATAGCTATAAACCGCCAACGATCAAAATAGTTTCTCCAAAGAATACAAAATGGTATCAATGTCCCGTCAACCAGGTGCTAAAATACACTAAAACTGGTACATTGTAAAGAAGTATTTCAAAAAGCCCAGCCCAGCCAAAATCTAATCTATGAACTGTGTTGCTGCCCCAGACAGGCAATTATCCCGATTTTACCTGCCTCAAAATACAGTCCCCTACTTGCAACAACTGACCGTATTCTGTGATTTTGACGGTCCGATTGTTGATGTTTCCAATCGCTACTACACCACGTACCAGCTAGCACTAACCGATACTCAAGGCTTCTACCAAGCTAAAGGTATAAGCTTACCGATCCAGACCATGAGTAAACAGCAGTTCTGGCAAATGAAGCAAGAACGCATCCCTGACGAAGAAATTGCCATGCGTTCAGGGTTGCGAGGAGAGCAAATCGATTTCTTCTTGGGGCGTGTGATCAAGATTGTGAATCAATCTGCCTTATTGAACAAAGATCAGCTGCAACCAAACGTAAACTGGGCCTTACCTTTGCTGCATTCTTATGGTATCAGACTAGTTCTGGTGACATTGCGTTGCACATCCCAGGTCAAACAGATATTGAGCAATTACGGTTTAACTCGTCTTTTTAGCGGCATTTATGGGACCACAGAAAACCACCATGCTTATCAAAACTATGCTCAGGTCAAACAGGAACTTCTCCAACAAGCACTGTCTGAGCATAGTACTTCATCCTATACCGAACAATCTCCGCTGGCTCAACCGTCCGTATCTGCTTGGATGATTGGTGATACAGAAGCCGATATTCTCGCAGGACAAGCCCTCTCAATTCCGACCATAGCTCTTACCTGTGGCATTCGTTCTCAATCATATCTCAAGCGGTTTGAACCCACTCATATCTGTAGCGACCTACTTTGTGCCACCTCTTATCTATTAGAACTCTCTAGAGCTGTTGGTTCTAAGGAACTTGCTATGTAAAAGCGATGCAGTGGCTCTACGGGCGTTTCCCTCACTCGCGCTTTGGATCAAGACACTGTTATAAGCCCGGTTTTATCGATACTAGGTGCGGTAGAGCCATAACCTTCAACCTTCA
This sequence comes from Moorena sp. SIO4G3, assembly GCF_010692305.1. NCBI lineage: Bacteria > Bacillati > Cyanobacteriota > Cyanophyceae > Coleofasciculales > Coleofasciculaceae > Moorena > Moorena sp. SIO4G3. The sequence continues at coordinate 1,906 of NZ_JAAHIG010000197.1, forward strand.
ACTTTCAATCTTCAACCTTCAACTTTCAACCTTCAACTTTCAACCTTAATCAAGGCTTAGGATTCCTCCATTGAATTGCACCACTGCCACCATCGATTGAGTGGATAGTAGACGACTGGTGCCCAAAGACTACTGAGAATTGCAGAACAGATGGCAATACGCTGATGGTCTGTCCAGATTTGTGCTAATTGGCGAGAGCCTTGAAAACTATGCTGAATAGCAGTCACTGTTTCCCCAACAATCGCCATGCCAAACACAATTAAAGCTACTGAAATAAAATCTTCCTGAATATACCGTTGCTTTTGAATCAGAGCAGTCAAAATCCCCACGATGGCAAGGCTATAGACATGGGTAGGCTCAGGGAATGTCATACCATCTTGCACTAACCCCAATACCAACCCTGCGAATGCTCCTTGAAAGGCTGTGCGTTTAATGCTCCAGGCCACAACCCAAATCAACAGCCAGTTGGGAGCGATTCCCAGTAATTCCATTCCAGGTAAACGTGTCAGTAATAAGATTGAGCAGAAGATAACTGAAATAACAGTTACTGCCCAATTGATTGTTCGACGAACCCAAATAGAAAACTGAGACGTGTTGGTCATTGTTGATTAGACCTCTTGCAAAAGTTTTTCCTGGTATAATCACTAGTCTGGGAATTTCCGAGTTAGCGATCGCTTTTGACTAACAAACGTGCTTTGTACTTTGTTTGTGTATAAGCCTAGTAGAGTTTGTGTATAAGCCTAGTACACAATCTACGTAATTTTTCCCAAAACTATTATTATAACTCAAAATATTTTTGCAAGAGGTCTATTAGTCATGGGTTATTGTTCATTGGTCATAAATCATGGGTGATTGGGATGAATAATCACCCACTCCAGATAACTCATGGGGGCTGTCAGCTCAATAATCGCCTCTGGCGCTGGACTTTTGTCAAGAATAACAGACTCTACACGTCCTAGGGGTAAACCAGCTGGGAAAAGCTGGCTAACAGTGGAGGTAGCCACAGCATCACCAGGACGGACGTTTGGCACTTTATCAAAAAACTGCATTATTGCCCGATTAGTTCCTTTTCCACCCAAAAAACCCATGCTACGGCTACGGCTGATCACGGCACCTACCTTACTAGTGGGGTCACTGATCAGCAAGGCACGACTGGTGTGGGGTGTCACGCTAACGACTCTACCCACTACACCGCCAGGTGCCATAACAACGAAGCCCGTTTTGATTCCAGCTTCACTCCCTCTTCCCAAAATGATTTCTTGCCACCAACTGTCAGCGCTACGTCCCACAACAGGCGCAACAATTCTTAGTTTATTCTGGGTTTTCTTATAACCTAACAGCTCTTTTAGCTTCTGGTTTTGGGTTTTGAGTTCCTCTACCTGCTGTTGTAGTTCCAGTATCCGCGCATTAGAGAGGCTTTCTTCTCTTGCAGGTAGCGATTGAAAAGGGCGGGTTATCAATTGATAGATTTCAAAAATTGTTGCACCCTGAGTTGTTCTCAGTAACCAAGCAGCAATTAGGGTAAGACTCCCCAGCATAATTGCTACTCCATGTCTCCCCCACCAGCGACGCAGCATGTACATAGCCTATCCATAAAATAGTCAGATTTTGGCTAATCAGTGAGTTTTTACACTAGCCACACTCAATCTACACTCTTGATATATTGAACAAAAATACTCTTTAAGGTTGATGTTTAATAGCTGACCACTACATATTACGGGAACGCCCACTAAACACCCGCTCTAACTGTTTGTAGTTCTCTAATACTCGACCAGTTCCCAAAACAACACAGCTGAGTGGATCAGCTGCCACATGGGTGACAATGCCACTTTCATGACTAATAAGTGTATCTAATCCTTTCAATAAAGCACCACCACCCGCCAGCATAATACCTCTATCAATAATATCAGCTGCCAGTTCGGGGGGAGTCCGTTCTAGAGTGCGCTTAACAGCATCAACAATAACAGAAAGGGGTTCTGCCATACTTTCACGAATCTCTGGTCGTTTGATGGTGACAGTTCGTGGTAAGCCAGACAGCAAGTGTAATCCTCGCACTTCCATGGCAGCTTCATTATCCTCAGGTGTCGGATAGGCTGAGCCAATGCGGATTTTGATGTCTTCTGCTGTCCGTTCCCCAATCACTAGGTTATGGACTTTTTTCATATACTGAGTGATTGCCTCATTCAGTTCATCTCCCGCAACACGCACTGATTCACTTAGAACGGTCCCCTGTAAACTGAGAACGGCTACCTCAGTGGTGCCTCCACCGATATCAATAATCATGTTACCGGTTGGTTCTGCTACAGGTAATCCAGCACCAATGGCTGCTGCTACTGGTTCATCAATTAACCTAACTTCTCTAGCACCAGCTTGTAATGCGGCTTCCATGACGGCTCGTCGCTCCACACCTGTGACACCGCTGGGGATACCAATCACAATTCGAGGTGAAACTAGGGCTTTGCCTTCGTTTACCCGCTGGATGAAGTGCTTCAGCATCAGTTCAGCGGTATCGAAGTCAGCAATCACACCATCCCGTAAAGGACGTAGGGCAACTACATTACCTGGGGTTCTTCCCAACATCTTTTTTGCCTCTTCGCCTACGGCTAGAGGAAGCTTTTCGTCTTGATCAATGGCAACCACAGAAGGCTCTTGAAGAACAATGCCCTTACCAGATACATAGACTAAGGTGTTAGCTGTACCCAGGTCTATACCCATGTCCCGTGACAGGGAAAAGTGATTTAAAATACTCACTAGTTTCTACGCCTCACAAAATGCTGTGTACAACCGAAATTGCACCGAAACTGTAACTGAGGTGGATTCTATTATGTTTTATCCAGTTAGTCTAGTACGCTAGTACACTACGTAATCATGATTCTCCGGATACTCTTTAGAATAAATTTCTGCAAATACACCCAACTGCAAATACACAACGGTTTCACTGGCTCAAGTTAAGCTTAAGTTAACTAGAATTCTCTTGATTATTGACTTGCTTCGGTCAGTTAAAATAAGTTAGTAATTGTTATACACCAGCTAAATCTGCTATTGTAGAGCCATAACCAGTACAAAAGTACCAATATAACTATGAGTCTCAATGTTGTCCACTTAGTCGGCCGTGCAGGTACAGACCCAGATGTTAAGTATTTTGAGTCTGGGGGTGTATTGTGTAAACTGGCCTTGGCAGTGAGACGACGGACACGCAATAGTGATCAGCCTGACTGGTTCAACTTAGAGATTTGGGGGAAGACGGCGGAAGTAGCTGCTAATTATGTGCGTAAAGGTAGCTTAATTGGTGTAAAAGGGTCTTTGAAGATTGACACTTGGAGCGATCGCACCACCGGAGCTGATCGCTCACAACCTGTGATCCGAGTAGAGCGCCTTGATTTACTTGGCTCTAAGCGTGATAGTGACCCCAGCGCTGTAAGCAGCTATGATAACACCGAATTTTGAATAGTTTTGATTTATACTCAAACCTCCTAACTAATTAGCTATTAGCTTTCGAGGAAACTAATAGCTAGACTAGTATAGGTCTAGATTTCTCCCCTAGGTTCCGATACTTTTTAGCTACCAAAGTCTACCAAAGGCAGACCCTAGCTCGCCAAGGCAAGATGCCATCGCATCCAGGGGGTATCTCCCAAAGCTCTGACGGAATATCCCGTGAGCGCCATAAAATAGCAAATTACTTGAGGCAATGGCCAAGCTTTGTGATACTTTTGCCTACTGTCCACTAACTTTTTCAGCCAATTCCTGTATTTAGGTTATTACTTACCAGTTGCCGATCACTAGTTGCCGATCACTAGTCACACATCCTTCAGACGATGATTGTCTGATCCTACAGGTTCACCAAGAAGCCGTCTTACCTCAGTTTATGACCTGGCTAACCAGGTGGGCACCGTCGAATCTCGCTTGAAGTTTCTGGGTATTTTCCCAGTCTACTGCCGCAAATCCGATTAGTTCCCTTATATACATGAGCATAGATCAAAAAACACTATTGGCAGTCACCAACTTCCCAGTAAAACCTGCTGACTCTATTGTAGTAGTTGCTCAAAATATCTGCAACATCTAGGTGTTTGAGCACGGAAATGCCTAGCAGGAGAAAATAGTGTAAGACTTGACTGATTTTATTGATATTGGAACTATTGCGTGACTACAATCATTTCCTTAAATACTAACCATTTCCAAACCTTAGACTTGTCTCCAGCTCAGACAGTGATAGAAACGTGGCTGCAAGACGGTGCGATCGCAAACCATGAGCAGCAGCTAGGCTTTAAGATTGATTTTGATTGCGATCCTGAGGATCCTCGGGAATTCTCAGAAATCCCAGAGGTGCGGTTATGGTTTGTGCGCTTGGATGCTACCTATCCCTGGTTACCTTTTTTACTAGATTGGAAATCTGGGGAATTCGTCCGCTATACTGCTATGCTAGTGCCCCACCAATTTAATCGTACAGAAGGCATCCAGTACAACTCTGAAGCCTTAGAAATTTTTGTGATGCAGAAGATATTTGTACTTACTCAATGGTTAAAGCAGTGGGGTATACAGAGCCCATCCCGCCTCAAGTCGATGGCTCAGTTACTCGGCTATGAACTTGATGATACTTTGTTTGATCTGATCGAAACCTCAGGGGGTGATATTAAGTCTGGTTGAATACCCATCATAAAAAAGATGGATAGGGAGATGGGGAGATGGAGTGGAGGCTCATCAGTATAAGAAACGCTATCTTGGCATAAGAAATACTATGAATGGGCAGCTTATGCCTGTGCAAAGTACCTGTGCAAAGTATAAGTCCACATCGGGTTGATGATCATCTCAATCAACCCCTATAGCGTCAGCTTTCCATCCTCAACAGAGTTTGGGGATAACAGAAAAGCACCTTGATTACTTTTTCAAGAAATACTGGGAGCCTATTAGCTACCCCAAATTTGCTCTAATACAGTTTCTGGTTTGATATCAGCAATCCGACCGGTAGGTGATTGAATACCGTATACCCCCTCCTTGACAGGTAGTAGTTTTTTGGCTTCTGTCGGACCAAACAAGGCAATGGTAGGAGTACCAACAGCTACAGCTAGATGCATCGGTGCACTATCGGTACACAGCATCAAATTAGCACCAGCAATCATGGCTGCCAATTTACCAATATCTTCTGGTGCAGTAACTTTGAGGTCACGATGGTACTCCATCATAGCCTGGCACCATTCTGCATCCTCTGGCCCTTTTAGCAAGACAATGGGAAGATCGGGTTGTTTTTGGCGAATGTCCTCAACAATCTGCTGCCATTTCTCAACTGGGTAGATTTTATCAATTCCTTGGGACAGAGCCAGTTTACTAGAACCGCCATGAATAAGAATGTAGCCAATTTCTGGAATGTCTAGCTGTTGCTGTTGAGCTTCTGCCCACTCAATATCTGATTTGGGAACCCTAACCGCGAGTTCTTGACAAGGAACGTTAATACCGAAACCTAGTAGTAAGTCGTGGTACATATGGGCAGCATACTGCTCAGTTTTTAGGGGCACAGGGTTGGTAAAAAACAAATCCCTTGAACCAGCTTGGTAACCAATTCGACGCACAATACCAGTCATCCAGAGCAACAGCCCAACTGACCACCGACGTCCCAGGGTCATCGCAGCATCGTACTCGCGATCGCGGATCACTCCCAACAAGTTACCAAAATCTGCGAGACCATTGCGGTCTTTAAAATCAAAGGTTAGAACTTCATCGACTGACTGACAAACCCGATAAGCCCCCTTGGCTCGCGGTTCCACCATAACGTCAATCTCAGCTTTGGGATAATACTGTTTTAGTTGTGAGAGGGTGGGAAAGAACAGGATTTGGTCGCCAATTCCACCAGGGACAAGGGCTAGTATTCTCATCTCAAATTACTTGAGCTTCAGGATCAGCTTAATTTTAACTTGACGCTGGAACGACTAATTCTGATTCTATCCAGGGGATAATATCCTAAGCTCAGCCATAAAGCAGCAGCTAAGAGGTATAAAATCGTGTATTTATTAATTCCAGCAGCCGGAATGGGACGACGGATGGGGAGCGATCGCAATAAGCTTCTTTTAACACTTCTAGGTAAACCAATACTTGCTTGGACACTACTAGCAGCAGAGAAAGCTAGTAGTATTAGCTGGATTGGGATCATCGGACAACCCTATGACTCGCTAGAGTTTAAAGCAATTCTAGCTGAGCTTGCCCTATCTAAACCTGTGGAGTTGATTGAGGGGGGGGAAACGCGGCAAGAATCTGTCTATAATGGCTTGCAGGCTTTACCAGCAGAAGCCGAAAGGGTGTTGATTCACGATGGTGCTAGATGCTTAGCTACCCCTGAGTTACTGGCACGGTGTGCCGAAGTCCTAATGGCTTGTCCCGGTCTAATTGCCGCTGTGCCTGTTAAGGATACCATTAAAGTAGTGGATGAAGCCAATCTTGTTCAAGATACACCGGATCGGAAAGGATTGTGGGCAGCACAGACACCCCAGGGATTTGAGGTGAAGTTGTTGAAACAGTGCCATGACCAAGGACGTAAGGCTGGCTGGGAAGTTACGGATGATGCAGCTTTGTTTGAACGGTGCAGCTTGCCAGTAAAGATTGTGGAAGGGGAGGAGACGAATTTGAAGGTAACTACCCCAGTGGATTTAGCGATCGCAGAATTTATCTTGCGCCAGCGTTTTGAGCTCAGTGGGACCGAATCTAGTTAATTAATTAATTGATTATACTTAAATATCGTTTCAGTTGTGCCAGGGAATGGAAAATTTCCACATATAGCACTAGGCATTAAAGTTAGGACATTGATAAAAGCTCATTTGCTAATGCACGTCAACTTTTGCCTCTTGCCTCTTGCCTCTTGCCTCTTGCCTCTTGCCTCTTGCCTCTTGCCTCTTGCCTCTTGCCTTGCGCGTAGCCCTATACCAATCATAAAATTTAGAATGGAAATCCAACAACGCCACCCTTGGCCAGTCAATAGTGAAGAAGCTAAAGCAATTCAACAACAACTACAACCTGAGGTAATTTGTGAAGATCAGTTGGGGGAAGTGCAGTATGTTGCGGGTGTAGATGTAGGTTTTGAGGAGGATGGCGCTATATCACAGGCAGCAGTAGCAGTTTTAAGCTTTCCCGACTTGCAGCTGAGGGAAAATGCGATCGCATCCAGACCCACTACCTTTCCCTATGTACCAGGCTTCCTATCATTCCGAGAAGTCCCTGTAGTACTGGATGCTTTGGAAAAAATTAGCATTATCCCTGACTTAATTTTGTGTGATGGTCAGGGCATTGCCCATCCTCGTCGCTTTGGTCTTGCCTGCCATCTGGGGGTACTGACAGATATTCCTACCATTGGTGTGGCTAAGTCCCGATTCATTGGTGATCATGAGGAGTTGCCCGAAAACAAAGGTAATTGGCAACCGCTGAGCCATGATGGAGAAATCATTGGAGCCGTTGTGCGTACTCGGACTGGAGTTAAGCCAGTCTATGTTTCCATTGGTCATCGCATCAGCTTACCCACAGCAATTGATTATGTGTTGCGCTGCACATCTAAGTATCGATTACCAGAAACAACTCGCTGGGCAGATCAACTAGCATCAAAGAGAAGTTAGAGGTTGTCTGAGAAGTCTCATTTGCTACATCCAAGCCCCCTAAATCCCCCAATTTTGGGGGACTTGTAGAAGCAAATAGACTCTTGTTCCCCCCAAAGTTGGGGGGCTAGGGGGGCAAAATTCAGTATAAAAAAACTTGGGAGATATCCTCTTAGAAGTTAGAAGTTAGAAGTTTCCATTCTTAATTCTTAATTCTTAATTCTTCATTCTTAATTCTTAATTCTTCATTCTTCATTCTTCATTCTTCATTCTTCATTCTTCATTCTTTTGGTAATACCTCTTCTTCTAATCGATTAACCCGTTCCTTGAGTTCTATTACTAAGGTAGCGAGACGCTTAAACATGGGGTGATCAGCGTCTACCCTACTATAGCTATCAGTTGGTGATGGTCCCTGGTGTTGACTGGGTCGATTACTATCAGGAACTGACTGGCTGACCTGACGTAACTGAGTCTCTAACTGATTGAGTTTAAATCTCAAGTTAATTATCTCAGATTCAACAGAAGAAATTCTCGATTCTACAACAGTTATAGAAGCTGTGGCTGGTGGAATAAACTGTGAGATAAAAATTCCTAAGATTAAGCCAAAAGCGAGTATTACGATTGTTCGTTTCAAAGTAGTACAACCCCATTAGTTATCTTACTACCCATTATGACTATAGCAGTTTTAAATTAGGTGATGTACAAATTTTTGGGTTTTAGGGAATAGGTAATAGGTAATAGGTAATAGGTAATGGGGAATCGGGAATCGGGAATCGGGAATCGGGAATCGGGAATCGGGAATCGGGAACAGGGAAAAAATCCTGTGTACCTCATTAGGTTAGAACCCGCTATAGTTCATGTGGACTTTCATTGTAAGCATTTAACTATCAGCAGTCCGCTGAAGGGCTACAGGCATACTATAGCGTTTGTATTTGAGATGTAAACCTGTATGGTCTTTTTTTATTAGACAATAAAACTGAGGATCTCTTTCCCCTCTTGCCTCTTGCCTCTTGCCTCTTGCCTCTTGCCTCTTGCCTCTTGCCTCTTAGCCTTTGGGAGTATTTTCACAACCCAGATACAAAGGCTATATGAATGGCTGATAGCTGATAGCGGTAGGCTGAATACTTACATTGATACTTATCATTCGGATAGCCAAGATCTAACAAAAAGAGCGAGTCACTTATCAAACCGCTCTTTTTGATAAGGGGATAAATAGTTAAGGACAAAGTAGAATTATAAATTTGTCTTAGGGATATTTTAACCCAAAGACATAGCTCCTTAGACATAGTTTGCCTACTCCTCCCTGATTGATCAGGCTTTAGGCTGTTTCCAACCAGTCATAAATTTTATCTAATTGCTCCAGAGTTACCAAACCATACTGCCAAAGAATCATTGGCAAAAGTCCTGGGTCTTGTTCCCGGTGTCGTAGTGCGATCGCAATTGAATCTCTGGAAATTGCTAACTCTTCTTGGAGAAAATGCAAGAATTTTGTATAAGTTTTTGGTGCCATTAGTTGTCTTTCACCTCCTTTAATAGGCTCTATTTTGGAATTAGTAATCTGAATGTGTAAACCATCAGTAGCCACTATCTCATCTGTCCACTAGGAAATTACGAACATTGGTTGTACCTGACAAACGAAACAGTCGGAAATTTGAAGGTTTTAAGATTTTAAGGATAATTAATCCCATAGGAAAGGAGTTAACTTTCCCTATCATCACCCGACTAGGATTTAGGATGACAGGAATAGCACTCTAGTATCCCTGTATAAATTTTCAGGGTTAAGAGGCTGATTACCTGTGTCCTAAATCACTGCCAACCTGAGATTTTCGTCAACCTAGAACAGCAATCTTATGTATCTTGCCAGTATCCCATCGGAAATACCCCACTAGCATCACCCCTAGACCTAGCCAAAACAGCCAGTTGGCAAGACCTTCCAAGCTCATATGCTTATAGTCAAGTAAAATTCGACAAATTTAAACACACACTCCCTAAGGCGCTTGATTAACAAGCGTCTGTCAAGTTAAAAACTCTGGTGTACGCTATGATAGACCACTTTCTCACACCATTAACTTAGCGATTCACCGCTAAGACTCAGTAGCGTCACCCCTACCCTTGTTTTCCCAACCTTGATTAATTATGTCAAGGGTAGCCATTAGTAATCAAGGGTATAGTCATTTGCGAGCTTTTTACATCTGTCTTAGGAAAGATTACCCTAATTTAGCTTAATTCGCCAGAAGCCCCAGGACAGAGGTAAGTATTACACTATTGGCAGTCAACTGAATGCTTATATATAGGGATGATAGCATCAGGCTTGATGCTTTATATAGCACTAGGCATTCAGAGGTGCGACATTCCTAAACTCCGAAACCTAAGTCTAAGCTGACTTCTGACTTCTGACTTCTGACTTCTGACGCTAAGCGTAGCGCTATATTAGTTAGGTGCAGTAGTACTCCCATCCAGAAACTTGACAGTTACCTGGTCACCTACTTTCAGACCCAGTTCAGCCGCACGTCCGCCACGAAGTTCAATCACTTGGTCAATAATTTCCATTCCTGGACCATAGGTAGGGCATTCATCGGTTTCGCACGGGGGGACAGATTTTGCGATCGCTTTTACTTCCCCATTTCTTAGAAAGACCATATCGAGATCGATTTTAACATTCTTCATCCAAAAGCTGACACGCTGTGGTGGGTCGAAACCAAATAACATGCCCCGATCAGCTGCTAGAGATAGGCGATACATCAACCCCATTGCTTTTTGCTCACGGGTCTGTGCCACTTCCAGCCCAATCCGCTCACCTGCGATTTCAGCTTCAGCAGAAATTGGTAACATTTGACCTAATTTGGTTGGTGATTGTGATACTGATGGCGCTGTTGCTGGCGGTTGACCAGATTTGACAGAGTTACTATTTATAGTGTCTTCTGAAACTGACCCTGCTGAACAGCCCATCAGTAAAATACTTAGTGCTATTGAACATAGAGTGATTTGAAACTTCATAGCCCTTTTCCCTATTATCAAGTATCAAGTATCAAGTATGAAGTGGGGAGTCGGGAGTCGGGAGTCGGGAGTCGGGAGTCGGGAGTGGGAACCATGGCATTGATTGGTTACTCAGGCACTAGTATAGTTTCACCCAACACCGTTCAACCTCCAACCTCTAACCTCTAACCTCTAACCTCCAATCTCCAACCTTCAACCTTCAACCTCCAACCTTCAACCTCCAACCTTCAACCTTCAACCTTCAACCTCCAACCCCAAAACTCTAAGCCTCCCGCAACACATAACCAACACCACGCACCGTCTGGATTAATCGCCTTTCACCTTCATCTTCTATCTTGATACGTAAATAGCGAATATAGACTTCGATGACATTAGACTCTCCCATAAAGTCATAACCCCAAACATTTTCCAAAATTTGTTCGCGAGTTAATACTTCCCTCGGATGGCTGATCAAATACTTGAGCAGTTCAAACTCTTTCATGGTCAAATCAATCACCCGTCCATTGCGCATGGCTCTACGCTGGCTTAGGTCTAACGTTAGTTCTCCAAACCTCAGCTGCTCGGAGCCTGCTGTTTTTGGCTCTAGATAAAGGCGCACCATTTTTACAAATGGCTCGCTACGATAGGGTTTCAGGAAATAATCATCAGCTCCTGCTTCTATACAAGCCACTCGATCCTCTACTCGGTCATGAGCCATCAGCATGATTACAGGTACGCGAGAGCCTTCACGTCTGAGCTGATCGCATAATCTCAGCCCTGATTCTCCTGAAAGGGCTCTATCCACAACCACCATTGCTGGCTGGAGTTCACAGGCTTGATGGCAAGCAACGGTGGCATCAAGGGCAATGACGGTATGATAACCTGCTTCTTTCAAGTCCTGACTCAGCCGTTCCGCCAATATTTGATCGTTTTCTACAACTAAGACACAGGGATTCCTTTCCAGGGTCAGATTTGGCATAGATAATGCTTGTCAGCACAAGCTGGATATAACTATGGTGAATACCAACCCTGTTTTAGCATGTCGTAATTAAATCTTGCTGAGTGAGTAATAGGTAATGGGTAATGGGTAATAGGTAATGGGTAATGGGTAATGGGTAATGGGTAATAGGTAATGGGTAATGGGTAATGGGTAATGGGTAATGGGTAATGGGTAATAGGTAAGCTTTCAGTTATTAGCTTTCAGTTATCAGCTTAAGCGCTACGCGCACGCTACGCGAACAGCTTTCAGCTTATAGGCTATTTGAGGTGCTACTTGAGGTGCTTATGGGCTATGGGTTACGTTAGGTCACAGGCTAGAAGCCTGTGCCACCGATTCCCGATTCCCGATTCCCGATTCCCGATTCCCGATTCCCGATTCCCGATTCCCGATTCCCGATTCCCAATTCCCGATTCCCAATTCCCGATTCCCGATTCCCGATTCCCGATTCCCGATTCCCTTTTTCTATATATCTCAAAACAAAAAAAATAGCCGTAGAAATATTATCCACGGCTATTTAAATGACTTATGTCACTTAGTTCCCAAACCGAACCTGATGTGATCCTATTTCGACCAGACCTGAGCCTTGGCCAGGGGGGGAAACCCCCCCTGAAATTTAAGGTGTTATGGCAACAGCCAATACTTCATCATGGTTGTCCTCACTTCTCCTGCAGTTTCAGTAGGTTCCAAAGGGCTCCAGTCGGCAATCTCCCCATAGCCTAGGGAATAAAACCTGTGCATACTATGGATTACCGCTTGACGAGGACCTTTGAGAGTGTGCTCAACAGGTTGTTTTTTGAGGTTTTGGTTGATTTTTTTTGACATAAGTCGAAACTTAAAATCATTGTGGGTTTATAGTGATTATTGTAATGATTATAATTGAAGTTGTCAAGGGTTTTTAAAAATCTTTTTGGGGAAGTTTTAGAGGTAATAAAAAAAAGCGATGGGAGCAGGTAAATTATGTAATAATACTTGAACTACAAACCCTTAACTGTATTTGTATCAAAACTCTAAACTTAAAAATTTTTAAATAGTCATACCACAGCTTTTTCTCCGCAATTCTCTAGCTCTGGTTACTAATTTGGAATTATAAGGAAGATGGAATTGTCTTTGTTGGTTATCACACATTTTAAATTAATCAAATTTCTGGGTTGCTGGAGGAGTTGGGATCGGGTGCATCTCATATTTGTAAAAAAGTTGCGTAGGGTGTGTTAGGGGGGGCCTCATGTTCCGCCTCGTAGCCAGGGTTTAGACAGCCCGCCCCGTAACGCACCACCTTGTCAAACAACAAAAATGAGATGCACCCTTGGGATCCCCCGTTGGTCCCCCTTAATAAGGGGGACTCTTTTAATAAGGGGGACTTTTATCTAGCTCCCCCCTTCTGGGGGCTGGGGGGGATCTCACTGCTAATGCGATCGCAAACAGCCTTAAAATTATGCAACACTTCATCATTGTTAAATCGAATTACTTTTAATCCATACCCTTTAATAATTTGAGTTCTTTCTTGATCATAAACTTGA
>NZ_JAAHIG010000197.1:14979-16407 GCF_010692305.1 Moorena sp. SIO4G3
TAAATCGAATTACTTTTAATCCATACCCTTTAATAATTTGAGTTCTTTCTTGATCATAAACTTGAGCAGATTGTGTAGAATGATACTCTCCATCGACTTCAATAACTAATTTGAAAGCAGCACAATAAAAATCAACAATAAAATTCCCAATCGGTCTTTGTCGCAAGACTCTAAACTTAAACTTTTTCAAATAGTCAGACCACAGCTTTTTCTCCGCTGGTGTCATTGTTTTCCTTAATTCTCTAGCTCTGGTTACTAATTTGTGATTATAAGGAAGATGGAATTGTCTTTGTTGGTTATCACACATTTTAAATTAATAAATATTTTGGTTTAGTAGAAGAGTTGGGATCCCCCTAAATCCCCCTTAATCAGGGGGACTTTTTTAATCAGGGGGACTTTTTTAATCAGGGGGACTTTTTTAATAAGGGAGACTTTTTTAATAAGGGAGACTTTTTTAATAAGGGAGACTTTTTTAATCAGGGGGACTTTTTTAATCAGGGGGATTTTTTTAATCAGGGCGACTTTTATCTAGCTCCCCCCTTATTAAGGGGGGCTGGGGGGGATCTCAAAAAGGTACCTACTGCCTAGGGCAATAAATTCCCCAAAATCTGTTTTCAGATATACAACAATTTCCACCAATTCCCGATTCCCGATTCCCGATTACCCATTACCCATTACCCATTACCCATTACCTTGTGTTAAGCTTACTGCTTACAGTTTGATTAATTTCAATTTCTTCAATTGGAGCCACAAATTCTGTGATACTTTTGCTAAAGTTGACTTGACCGATAACTTGCCATTTGAGTTTAAGTTTAGGGGTATTATTAAGATAATCGTAGCTACCTTCAAGGATAGTAATTTGGCTAATCCTGTGGGTTGTCGATGTTTGTTGGGCTTGATAATTGTTAGCTGTTGATAAATTATAATTTTCGATTAGTTCTTTGTAGTTAGTTAAAATAATCCCTGTAGTTAGGGAAGCCAATTTTTCTAAGTTAGTTAGGTCAGCGTCGCAGATATCGATAAAAAACGCTTGTTTAAATTCCCTGGATGTAGTAATTATTGTGGGGTTTTGTTGCTCCGGGTGTAACTGTTGTGGATGGCTTGATCTCAATGTTGGCAAAATTTCCCATTTACCGGGATAGATACTAATGTGTGGTCGTTTTGTTGGTGATTCGGTAATAGAGGCAGCAACAATTTCTATTTGAGATTTAGAGATGTCTTGAATTAGTTCTTTCTGAAGCTGCTCGCTGATTTGGGATAGTAAGTTTTGAATCATTTTGTTTTAGGTAATGGGTAATAGGTATAGCAGCCGCCAGAGCGGTTAGGACATAGACTAGAAGTAGTGTTTGAGACACAGCAATCCCATTACCGATGCCCAAACCCTATAGTTACGATCTCCGAAAAAAAGTGATAGAAGCAATCATTGAA
>NZ_JAAHIG010000198.1:0-16386 GCF_010692305.1 Moorena sp. SIO4G3
AAGGTTTCGTCTCCGGAAGGCTCAACTCCAATTGCTGTATGACCACTCCTCACTCGGACAACAATAGAATGCACCTTGACCGTATTATCCGGTTTTGTACCGATTAATGACGGTTCAAGAGTATCCCCCAGGGGGAACCCTCCTAGTGATCACTCGATTTCGGGATAGCGACACTGAACCGGATGGTCCCCCTTGGCCGTTGTCAGATACAGAACTAGCTTACTTTCAGGAATTGGGCTTAGTCGAAATTCATCGTGATACTATCCCAGAATCAGAGGATGACCCAATTCAACGGTTGCGCATTGAATATAATCGCCATGGTTCGTAAACGCTTAATTATTGAAATGGGAATGGGAGTAGACCAACACGGTCAAGACCCAACCGTAGCAGCAGCAAGAGCTGTACGCAACGCTATTGCTCACAATGCCTTACCTGGTGTTTGGGAAGTAGCTGGTTTAGAGCATCCCAATCAAATGATTGTTGAAGTTCAAGTCGCCGTGCCTTACCCAGAGCAAGTCCGAGAAGATGAAGTACTGGCTGTACTCCCATTTGGTCAGAAAACTCTATCCCTTGAGTCCGGTGGCATGGTAGTTCAAGGCAGGGCGATTCCAGAACTTAATGATAAAAATGATGACATGCTGATTGCTGTTGCAGCGGTTACTGTTTTGGTCGATAGTGATTAGCTAAGCTATCAGCTTAAGCGCTACGCGCACGCGTGCGCGTTCAGCTATCAGCTATCAGCTTAAGCGTTTTCAAACGAGTTGTAAAATCAGAGATTGTCGAAAAAGGCAATAGGCATGCTAGCAATAGGCAATAGGGGCAAGAGCTCCATCGTTTTTTAAGAAAATCAAATAAGACCTTCTCAGTTTACATCTCAAATGAAAATGCTATATCATTTTTTAGCCTAATGAGGTACACAGACTTTTTGCCCTGTTCCCTCTTCTTTCTTCCCTATTCCCTATTCCCTATTCCCTGTTCCCTCTTCTTTCTTCCCTATTCCCTTTTATATTTAACCGAATTTAAACCCAGTATAATTTTTATTTTAAGCTAATTAAAGCTTTGATTAATCTAGGAGTTTTAGGGGATAAATCTTGGTACCTTTTGATAAACTATTTTGATAACTAGCTCAGTAAAATCCCTTAGGGTGATCGCTTAATTAATTTTGTTTGTGGAATTTTACAGTGAGCTAGTCAAGTCCCTTGAATACAGGAATTAATTTCCTAAAAAAAATACCAGGAGAAATATATGGCAAATTTAATAGTTACCACCTTAGATGATGAAAATGATAATAGTAATGGCACTACTTCTCTGCGAGAAGCCATTGAGGCAGCCAATAATACCGCAGGGGACGATATAATTGAATTTGATCCCAACCTCAATGGAACAATTACCCTTATCCCCACTAATGGGGCACTGGAGATTACCAGTAGTCTGAGCATCCAAGGTAATGGTGCTATCACTGTAAGTGGTAACAATCAATCCCGTGTCTTTACGGTCGATGATGGAGATGCAACCACTGATCAAACCGTGTTGATTGATGGCTTGACCATTACTGGAGGGCAAGATAACGTTGTTGGTGGTATCTTTAGTACTGAAATACTAACTATCAACAACAGCACCATTACCAATAACGTCGGCGGTGATTTCGGTGCCGGCGGTATCTTCGTCAACGGCGGCAGTGTTGAGATCGCTAACAGCACCATTGCCAATAATAACGCCGCCGCCGCATTCAACAGCGCTGGCGGCATCAGGGTCTTCGACGGCGGCAGTGTTGAGATCGCTAACAGCACCATTGCCAATAACGTCGCCGGTGTTCTCGGCTTCGGCGGTATCCTCGTCACAAGCTCCGACAGTGTTGAGATCGCTAACAGCACCATTGCCAATAACGACAGTGACGTCGGCGGTATCTCCATCTTTAACGTCGGCAGTAGTGATATCGCTAGCACCATCATTGCCAATAATAATAATAATGATATTAGCGGGTCTTTCACCAGTGGTGGCAACAACCTGATTGGAAATGGTGATGGTGGAACCGGCTTTACTAATGGGATGAATGGTGATTTAGTTGGAACCACCGCTAATCCCATTGATCCACTCCTCGGTCCATTACAAAACAATGGTGGTCCTACTGAGACCCTAGCACTTCTTCCTGGTAGCCCTGCCATCAATGCTGGCAGCGATCCTAATAACTTGAATACTGACCAACGAGGTGCTGGATTTGATCGAGTACAGGGTGGTGTCGCTGATATTGGTGCTTTTGAAAGTGATACTCCAGGAGTTACTCCACCAGTTACTCCACCAGTTACTCCACCAGTAACCCTTCCACCAGTGAATATATCCATTGAGATTCTCTTCGGTGGTCAAGGTGATAATGTCTTCTTAGGTTTCAGTGGTAACGATATTCTGTTGGGTAATGATGGCCGTGATACTCTCAGAGGTGGTTCTGGTCGAGACCTGCTGTTTGGTGGCAATGATAATGATTTACTCTTTGGCGGTAGCGGTCGGGATATCCTCGATGGTGGCCAAGGGGATGATACCCTTGAAGGTGGTTTCGGTCGTGATTTGTTTGTCTTGAGAGCTGGTGATGGTGAAGATACCATCCTGGACTACTCTGATGGCATCGATCAATTTATTTTAGATGGTCTGAGCTTTGAGCAACTGGAAATTGTCCAAGGTGATAACGGTACTGTAATCCAGGTTGATAGCACTGATGAAGTCTTAGCGTCTGTGCTTGGGGTGGATGCTAGTGTGATTGATGCTGGAGACTTTATCAGTATCTAAGCGAGAACGATCCCACTAAAACCCTATCCTGACAAGGTGACAAGGTGACAAGGTGACAGTGTGGGGAGATGGGGAGATGGGGAGATGGGGAGATGGGGAGATGGGGAGATGGGGAGATGGGGAGATGGGGTGATGGGGTGATGGGGTGATGGGGTGATGGGGTGATTTTTATGAAGGGTAATTATCCTCAGATCAGATTATGGTGCTTCTAATACCTATCAGGTAAACAGGATTTTTTCCCGGCGTTGCTGAATTAAGGAATGAATGCGGGATTATCTGGTTTTATTAAAGCCCCCGTTGGTCCCCCAATTCTGATACTGCTGGCGAAAAAAACATTTAGTAATATCAGCCTGAAGACAGCAGTCTTTATAGCCCCCCAACCCCCAATTCTGGGGGAGCATGAACTTAAAGTTACCCATCTGCTACTCTTGTGTAAACAAATATTAATTTCGCCAACGGTATCAATTCTGGGGGACTTGTCTTGATGCAGTCGCTCATGGGGGAAACCCCCAAGACCGCGCTGCATCGCTTGAGAGTTTTTCCCCCCAGAATTGGGGGGCTAGGGGGGCGAAACCATACTGAGAATCAGCAACGCCTTTTTCCCTGCTCCCGATTCCCGATTCCCGATTCCCGATTCCCGATTCCCGATTCCCGATTCCCGTTCCCCTCCTGGGAGGGGTTAGGGGTGGGTTCCGATTCCCGATTCCCTGTTCCCGATTCCCGATTCCCTGTTCCCTAAAACCCAAAATTTGTACCTCACCGAAATAAGAATTGCTATATAATTAAACATCAAATGAAAACGACCGAGTTAGTTTCTGCAGCAACTACTTGCCAGACCCAATCAACCAAACCAAACCTACCTCAGACACCGATAGCACAGATTCTCGATTTTGACACTGACCATCAAATCAAACAAATACTGCCTCAGTCATGCAATCAAACCCCATTAAATAGGGATAATACGGTATTTAATGGTATAAAACCGACATTGACAATACTCTAGTACTAGAGTAAGATTAAAGTATAAGATTCAGACAGCAGCAATGGCCAAGAAAGTAGGAGCAACTAAAAAAATATCGACTCAAATCGTCCCAGTAGTGGGTATGACCGCGTCGGTTGAGACAGAGTTGCTGTCTACAATGAAAAAGTTGGGCATTGTCAGATCTGAGTCTTACAACAAACTGGGAAGCATCAACTACTGGAACCTTGACTGGAAAAAAGCCATTCCAGAAGTAAAGAGTTTTAGGACTCCAGATACTCTGGAATTACCTGCAAAATTGATGGACTGGACTGTTAATGATGTAGGTAAGGCTATTACAGCGAGCCAAGCAGCTTGTAAAGATTCGGTTACTAACAAGATTTACAAAAGATTTCCAGGAAAAGAAAATCAAAATAAACGCAAGGAATATGTCACGCAACTTAAGACCTCAGCATTTCTGGACAATTCTTTACTGCACAGACTCGTTAGAAAAGAATTTCAAAGAGGTCATTCTTGGGTTAAAAATCAGATAGTTTATCAGCAAGTTGGCTACAAATGTAAAAGACTTTCGCGGAATACTTGGCAGCTGGAACTAGCTGGGTTGAAGAGAGGGAAGAGAAATAGGATACTTGTCAGATCTAATCGAAAAATCAAAGGACAGATTAGATTAATCTATAACCAAGACTTGCCAAGATTTGAAGTTCACTTTCTAGTAGATCATGGAACTGTAGAAATTAAATCTGAACGTCGGAGTATAGGAGTAGACAAGGGTTACACTGAGGCTTTCTATGACTCAGAGGGTCAGGCTCACGGGAAAAAACTAGGAAAGACAGCTACCAGGAAGTCTGTTCGCGTAGCGTGGCCTTTTGGCCATCGTATATGTGCCAAAAACCGCAACAGAGGGAAACTTTGGGCGCTTCACAGAAAACTAGAAAAAATAGATCCAGCAAAATCAGCTCGAATATTAGAAAATAATCTAACTAGAAAAACAGAAAATCGCCGTTACAGGCAAAACCAAGGTGAACTGACGGCGATAATAGGAGCAGCTTCTAAGTCTCTTTTTAATGGAGAAGCTCTAAGAGTTTTCGCAGAAGATTTAACACAGCCAATCAAAGGTAAGCGTCAGTCCAAAGCCGTGTCCCGTAAACTTAACAGTTGGATGAAAGGAGCAATGCGGGACTCTTTACAAAAATGGGCTAATTGGACTGGCTCAGTTGTTACAGAAGTTCAGCCTAGTTACACGTCGCAAATTGACTCCAGGAATGGCACCCTATTGGGGAAAAGGACTGGGGACAATTTTACCGGATTTGATGGGGTCGTGTTGCAGGCTGACCATAATGCTGCCAAAAACATCCTTGCTCGCGGTACCGACAAGGAGATCGGGAAATACATGAATAAGACCGAGGTTCAGGCAGTATTATTGCGTCGTACCGCGCGTTTCTTGGTTAGAAGTTACCGTCAGAATAAGGCAGCCTTTATGGTTTGTCGGCTATGGGTAAAAGGTTTAAAACTTTATGATTAAGGCTGCCTTATTCTAAGGTTTCGTCTCCGGAAGGCATGGGACTTGGATTGGATGATGGGGTTGAGCTAGGTTGGCTTGACCCTAAGCATACGAAAACTAAGGCTTTCAAGCAACTCCTGGTCGAGATGCCAGGGTCGCCTAAACAGACAAGTGGTTAGAAGTTACCGTAAGAATAAGGCAGCCTTTATGGTTTGTCGGCTATGGGTAAAAGGGTTAAAACTTTATGATTAAGGCTGCCTTATTCTAAGGTTTCGTCTCCGGAAGGCTTAACTCCAATTGCCGCTTAACCACTTCTCACTTGGGCAACAATAAATTGCACCTTGACCGTATTGTACGGGTTGATCCCGATTTATGACGGTTTAAGAGTATCTCTTAGGGGAGATGGAAATATTGGTCAAGGGGGAAGTAGGGGCAAGGGATGGGACGATGGGGAAAACTATACCGGAGTCCAACTGATATCAAGTTCGGTAGCATCGGTATTGTAAAGCCTAGGTAATGGTTAATGGGATCACCAATTACCCATTACCCATTACCAATTACCCATTACCCATTACCACTGATATCAATCATGAAAAAATTAATAAACCATCCCGATAATGTTGTCAGAGAAAGCCTAGAAGGCATGGCTGTAGCCCATCCTGACCTGCTCAAAATTAATCTTGACCCCCCCTTTATCTACCGCGCTGATGCTCCCATATCAAACAAAGTAGCCATTATTTCCGGTGGTGGTAGTGGTCATGAACCCTTGCACGGGGGCTTTGTGGGTGCCGGAATGTTAGATGCGGCCTGTCCCGGTGAAGTGTTTACCTCTCCCACCCCCGACCAAATGCTAGAAGCTGCCAAAATAGTCAACAGTGGTGCAGGGGTTCTTAATATTGTCAAAAACTATAGTGGTGACGTCATGAATTTTGAGTTAGCTGCGGAATTAGCTATCTCAGAAGGCATCCGAGTCCTCAATATCCTAATTGATGATGATGTAGCGGTAAAAGATAGCCTCTATACTCAAGGCAGGCGGGGGGTAGGCACAACATTATTAGCCGAGAAAATCTGTGGCGCTGCCGCTGCTGCTGGTTATGACCTCAAACAACTGGCTAATCTCTGTCGCCTGGTTAATGGTAATGGACGCAGCATGGGGATGGCCTTGACATCCTGCACCCCTCCTGCTAAGGGGAGTCCCATGTTTGACTTGGGGGAAGGGGAAATAGAATTTGGGATTGGCATTCACGGGGAACCAGGAAGAAAACGAATGTCCCTCAAATCAGCAGATGAGATAACTGAAATGCTAGCGCTATCGATTATTGAAGATTCTGCCTATAGCCGCACAGTGCGAGAGTGGGATGAAGATAAAGCAGAATGGACAGAGTTGGAAATAACTGACCCCCCTTTCCAGAAAAGCGATCGCATTCTGGCATTCGTGAATAGCATGGGTGGTACTCCCCTGTCGGAACTATACATTGTCTATCGCAAATTAGCCCAAATCTGTGAACAAAAGGGACTGGAAATCGTGCGTAGTCTGATTGGTCCTTATATTACCTCTCTAGAAATGCAAGGCTGCTCGATTACCCTACTCAAAATGAACGATGAGCTGATTAAATTCTGGGATGCACCAGTCAAGACACCAGCCCTACGTTGGGGACTATGATTGGTATCATATCGGGGAGCATCAGTATTGTAAACCTTAGCTAATTGCTCATTGCTCATTGCTCATTGCTACCCTGAGGCTCTGACCCCCTGACCCACTCTGCGACTATGGTAACGGTAACTAAACATCAAATTCTACAGTGGTTACAAGCAGTCGCTACTGTACTCGAACAAAACAAGGACTATCTAACCGAACTTGATGCTGCTATTGGTGATGCTGACCACGGTATCAATATGAATCGTGGCTTTCAAAAGGTAATCACTCAGCTTCCTAAAGTCGCAGATAAAGACATTGGCAGTATTCTCAAAACCGTGAGCATGACTCTAATTTCCACTGTGGGAGGTGCCAGTGGACCACTTTATGGCACTCTATTCTTGCGCTCAAGTGCAGCAGTAGCAGGAAAGCAAGAACTGACAGAAGAGGATATGGTCAAACTATTCCAAGCAGCAGTGGAGGGGGTCGTCCAGCGAGGCAAAGCCAAGTTGGGAGATAAGACCATGTTAGATGCTCTATCACCCGCAGCCAATGCCTTCGCACAAGCTGTAGATAAAGGAGACAGTATGCTAGAAGCCTTGCAACAGGCTGTCAACTCAGCAGAAGAAGGGATGAAAAATACTATTCCCTTGGTGGCCAAGAAGGGACGAGCCAGTTATTTAGGGGAGCGCAGTGCTGGACATCAAGACCCTGGTGCTACGTCAGCCTATTTGATACTTCAGACACTTCTAGAAACTATTGGCGAATACAGGGAGTAGGGAGTAGGGAGTAGGGAGTAGGGAGTAGGGGGAAGAAAATTGACTGTACCTCATAAGTGAGATAAAAGCTATAGTAAACTTTTAACTTTAGTAACTTATTGATAAGTTAAGCGTCCGCATCTTATTGAAGGTCAACCGTAACCCCTCAACCTTCAACCTACCCTACGGGAACGCCAAAGGCGAACAACCCTCAACCGGATAACCTTCAACCTTAAGCTTTAAACTTTCAACCTTTAACCTTCAACCTTTAACCTTCAACCTTTAACCTTCAACCTTCAACCCTCCCTCAACCGACCCTACGGGAACGCCAAGGGCGAACAGCCCTCAACCAAATTTGACGATTATAGCTTGCACCAGCTGAACAATTTCAAAGGTCACGAAGACGCTGAGAATAATTGTTACTAATTTATTCAGTATCGGTATGTTGCCATACCCAAACCAAGAGGCAACAAACTTGATTAACACCATACAAATGGCGCTAATGATTAAAAATTGCAGGATTGCCATCGTTTGATTCCCTGATTAACACGAAACAAGTCAGTTATTTAGTGTATTCCCTATTCAATAGGGGTTACCCTAATTACAAGGAAAATTTTATAAAGATCTTAAACAATTCATCAAAATTAACCCTATTGTGATCCGTAGTATATTCCCCTACCATTGGTACCAATAAAAACAAGTCCGAACTCCTGCTTACTCGCCTCCATCACACCAGGTCTATTGCCAATTGGTCGAGAGCGATCGCCCATCCGTGTCCATGTGCGTCCCATGTCAAGAGACTGGAATATTCCTGGTTCTTGGGCACGGGTTTTGGCTGAGCTTCCTGAAGTCTCACTAACTTCCCGATTCCTAACCCCATTCTCGACATTGGGAAGATTTCCATCAATATTTCCATAAATATATAGTGCTGGAGTGTCGCTGCCCTGGGGTGCTTTACCAAAAGCAAATAGGTGAGCTCTGGTTACTGAAGGTAGCTTAAGGAATGACTGACCGCCATCGGTAGAGCGATAGAAACCCTTGCGGTCTAGACTCAGCCAAATTTCACCCTTAACCCCTGGCACCGTTTTCAGGGAATGCCAACCTTCATTCCGCAGTGAATCATTCACAATTTGAAAGGATGAGCCGCCGTCATTGGAACGATAGACTTTGCCTTTAGCATAGTAATAAAACCTGTTGCCATCTACAGGGTCTGCCGCTAAAGATTGAGACCAATTCCATGGACCACCCGGACCATTGGGTAATCCTGAAACGTTTTGCCAGGTCATCCCTCCATCCTTAGTGCGCAACGGCTGACCTTGACTAACTGTCACAACAAATAAATTGGGGTTAGTAGCAGACATAGCCACCCGCATCGGCATCGTATTGTCTGGAAATGAGGCAAACTCTTGCCATGTCAGACCACCATCGGTGGAAGTAGCTCCAGTATAGGTTGAATTCCAGCGGTAACCACCAACCCGAACCATCTGCAAGGGTTTAGTTTCACAGTAAGCAATACTATAGGTATCTTGGAATGACTTACCAGGTTCCCCCAGACCAAGTCGTTGAGACGGGTAAGTATCTAACCCTTGGTTATGGTAGAAACCATCCACATCCGCCACCCCACTTACCAGTATCGGACCACGGGGTGGTGAAACCAGAGTAAACGGAACCACTTCCTCATGTCCGGCGGCATAGTTAGTCCAAACAACGGGATTAGCATTAAGATCATCTGTCCGCCATACACCGTACCAATCCGTAAACCAAACTCTTCCCGGTACTTTCGGGTCAAACTCCATATCTGCCATATGATTAGCAAAATACCTCTTCTGCCACCAGGGAATAGTGTTGTTAGCAGAAGACTGCTGCTGTTTCCAGGTAGTGCCGCCATCTAGGGAACGGTAGAATTTGGTTTTTTGTGTGCGGTTTAGGGCAACTAAGATATCCTCAGGATTAGCAGGATTCACACTGAGCGTACCAAAAATGCGATTAGATCCCCCTGGTTTCATGGTTTTCCAGACACCATTGCCATACTTGTGGACTCCAGGATTACTGGTACTGGTGACGTAGAGGATATTATTTTTTCCCACAGCCATGCGATTGACTGTTTTTGGGCTACCAGCTACCTGAGTCCAGCTGACCCCAGAGTCAGTAGATTTGTAGATGCCATCTCCATAGGGAGAAGCATACACTAAGCCCGGTACCTGTTTATCAAAGACAATAGCTGTAATACCAATTTTGTTATCTGGTTTACCTGCAAAAGAGGTGACGTTTTCCCAGGTAGCACCAGCATCCGATGATTTCCAGAGTCCATCTTCTCTAGAGCCGAAGAGGATAATATTGGAATTGAACGGATCAACAGCTAGTCTCTCTCCTAGCCATTTTTTCTTGTGGTTAGCCCCCATCTTGAGCTCTAGGTTCAACTTTGTCCAAGTTTGTCCTTTATCGGTAGATTTAAATAGTGCTCCCGGTTCAGCCCAGGGATATTTTCCAGCCGCAATATAGACAATCGTTGGATCATTGGGATCAACAGCCAGTGCTTCTCCTCCATAGTAGTTTCTATCAGAGAAGGGAAAGTGTTCTGTCAGGGGAATCCAACGTTGCTTCCCCTCATCCCAACGATAGAAGCCACCCACATCAGTCCGAATATAAACTAAGTCTTTTTCCAGTGGATGGAGGTAAACACCAGTGACATAACCACCACCTCCGATCGCTACATTAGTTGTTCCGAGGCGGATGTTGTTCTGGTATTTCCGAGAGTTAACTACCTCAGCGTGTCCTGAATTTACCTTAACGATATCAGTGACCAATACAATTGACCCCAGCATCATCAAACTAGTCAGGATCATCAGTCCTAGAGTAACCCTTTGCCTAAACCAACGGTTTGGTTGGGTAATAGCTCGAATCCGGTGATTGGGAATCCACTTAGCAAGGGTTAGACCAATCGCAAAAATAAATAAGCCTAAAAGCACCCTGAGTGCGATCGCAAGCCAGTCAATCATCAAAAAAATAGGGGTTGGTAAGGGGAGCGACGGAAACCCCTGTCATTCATGCATGGGAAGGAGTCGCTCCCCTTACATAAACAGCAGTTTGACAGAGTTTCCTGGGAATTATAAACTATAATAGTATCCATCTTTCCGGTGTATAACGCTGCAATATTTGTGACTAATTCCTTGAACCAGTCCAGGTTTTGTAGAGATATTAAATGAGCCGGTTTGGCGAGTAGCTACTCTGCCTGTATAGGTTCCTATTTTCTTACCTTTGGTTACAATGGCTTTTACAATATCTCCGGTTTGAAAACCTTTAACTTCTTTGTACCTGGGGACATAACGAGTCGGGAAACCAAACTTATTCGTTCGACACATCTGACGAGTTCCATGTCCTTTAGCTGTAATCAATAATGGTTGATAGCTTTCGATGTACAAGTTATCAACTTTACCGACATTAGCGGCATCCAACCAATGGGTTTTAGGGAGATTTTGACGGCAACGATTATACTTAGTTAATCCACCACTACCGGTCTCAATCGGTAAACCAGTTGACTTAAGGTGATTGTATAATTTCCATCTGGTTGAGTTAACCGCTGCTGCATTAGCTAAAGGCTTTTTCGCCTGAGCCAAAACTCGCTTTAAGACACTAGGTTTGCCAGACAAAAATTGTTCGATTTCCTGAACTCCTTTCGTCTGATTACATTTGTGACAAGCAATAGCTAAGTTACAGACTCGGTTAGAGCCTCCCCTAGCTAATGGCTTGATATGCTCTATTTCTAGAGGAGTGTTAGCTGCTCCACAGTAAGCACATTGGCGGTGCCATTTTTCAAGTAGATACTCCCGTAGTTCATACCCGTACAATGTGCCTTGCTGATACTCGACACCAGATATTTCGGGATTTTCCATTTTTTGAGTGTCAAAACGGACTAACTCCTGAGAAATACCAACAATTGGGCATAATCTACTTAACTTTTTAGTCCAAGTCAAGATATTGTGAACTCGTGACATTAAACTAGGAGCTAGCCAGCCAACTGAGCGTTTTCGATTCAAAAATCTAGGCTGACGGTAACGAGTTTTCCGGTTACGCCTAGAACGCCTTAACCGCCTACGAGAGATTAGAGCATCTCTGATTTGAAAACCCCTGTGAGTTAGTTCAGCTCCCCAAACAACTTTATTATCCTGGACAATGGCTAAGCCCGTAGTCTTAGCACCGGGGTCTATTTTGAGTTGATGTTCGTGGGTTACACAGTTTTTGACCTCCAATTCTGGCATAATGATTGTGAACGGGTATCTTTTTAGAACTCTTGCTTTCCCCTGTTTGAGTAGAATTCTGGCTCTAGCAGGCTGACAAGGGTCTAATGGTTTTTTGTTTTTGTCGAGTACAAATACGCGCATAATTACGTTTACTCCTATTTCTAGGGTTAAGTTCGCGCTCGTGCTTCGCACACGCTGCCGCGAACGCTAATGTTGTCAGTCGGTACTATCCAAATTGCACTCCCTTAACCTGATACAGATGTTTAACAATTTGGTTCTAGAGCTTGGAACTAGCGACGCATCCCAAGGTAGGAACTTGAACACTTACTGACAACGGAGTCCGCTTAGGACTTAAGCTGGTCAAGTATTGAGGTTACAAGCCCCCGGATTCTATGCGTGGGGTTGCACTACTCCCAGGTTCTTGACAGAAATAATAGATCAGCAACTAGGACAAGACTTCCCCAGTAACTCTACTAGTAGAGTACTTTAATAACCCACCCTACTATTTATAACTATTTCTAGGGATTTATAGGATTTGTTGCCCAGTTTTTTCATTCGTCTTACAGAATGCTCCTGTGTGTTCTAGCTACCCCTAAGGCGTAGCAAAGAAATTCCAAGCAGAGTCTTCTTCACAGATTGTGGTAAATTCAGGCTCACTGAGTGGAGCTAACCCCTCTAGCCAACTGTTAAGTTTAAAAATATTCAAACCACACTGGTTGACTAGCAAATCATACATCATAGCTGGGGTTATTTTATAATCAATCATGGCACTACGACCAAATTCAAAGACTAGGTAAGGCTTGTGGGTTTTTAAGGTTCGGATAGCACCTTTGAAAACCTGAAAATCTGCTCCTTCTGCATCTACCTTAATCAAATTAACTTTGAAGTCAGGTTGAAGGATGTCATCAAGTTTGTGAGTTTTGATGGCAATGGATTCTGTTGTAGCATTGTTATAGCCCCAATAGCTGTAGTCTCTTTGTTTTAGACCACTGAGTGCTGGGGCATCAACAACATGCCAGAAGGTGGTTTCTCCCTCTAAATCACTCAAGGCAATTTGCCTAACATCAACCTTTGGGAACCGTTTTTGCAGCCGAGTAGCCAGCCGAGGGAGCGGCTCAAAAGCATAATGATGACCGAGGGGAGCCAGTTGGCATATTTTTGTCAACACAGTCCCCATGTTGCCACCCACATCGATACAGTTTGAGGATTTGTCTAAAATCCGCTTCATAATCTGATAGACATAGGTATCATCTTTCCTGCTGGTCAGGATCTTTTGGCTAGGAGGCTTGATCAAATCAACAATACTTCTTGCCGCAGACTCAAACGGTGTGCCAATTAAAAACTCTTTGAGGTGAGTTTTTATGGTTAAAGGTAGATTCATTTTTTAACCGCTTATAAACCTTAGCTTTTAGTTTATAGCAGAAACTAATCAGGGTTGAGCAGTTTTATTTACAAAGTTTTATAAAAGCTTTACAAAGTGTTTGTAAAGCACCCTATCAACTATTAAGCTTGCTCCTGATAAATTCGGCGCTTTTGTGAAGCTCCTGTCGTTTTTAAAGCCACAGCTTCCATTTGCTGGTAAATAGTTTTAGGTAAAAGTCGGAGCAAATAAGCAGCAGCCCCGGTCAACAGAGTACGAAGCGGTTCCTCTAGCAAAATACGCCAGTAAGTCCCTAAAGCCTTATTAAACAATTCTGTTGCCATCAACCCTTCGTTGATGCTGAGGGCACGTCGAGCAGCAAACCGTAAATAATAGGCGCGGGCTGGCTTTTCACATTCAGCAATTACCTCTGGAGCATAGGCACGTGTTTTCTCAATCACCTTTTCTAGAGAATTTATATGCTTGAGTATACTAGCTGAATGCCCTTGTGAATGAATACGATATAAAGTCAGCGGCTCTGGCAAACCTTCCATGTACCAATCAGTTTTAATCGCCATGCGCAGCCAACATTCCACGTCTTCGATATTGTGCAATTGAGTATCAAAATAAGCATCCTCCGTAGCCTGAGGCTCTCGGTATCGAATTGCTTCAAACACTTCTCGCCGAATCACTGGTGTTGAACCATTCCCAATGGGATTACGACACATGATATAATCTGTAGTTATATCTTTAGTTTTGGCTATTTGATAGATTCCTAACGGAGTTCCTGTTTCATCAATTAACGCAGAATAGCTAAAACTGACTCCTACATGGGGTGATATTTCTAGATGCAAAACATGCTTTTCTAGCTTTTCTGGAACCCAGAGGTCATCTCCATCTAAGAAAGCGATATACTCTCCTTCAGCATGGCGAATGCCAGTGTTTCTAGCCGCTGATACTCCTTGATTATCCTGACGAATAACTTTAATTCTCGGATCGTTAATTTGTTGACATATTTCGATACTGTTGTCAGGAGAACCATCATCAATCAGTAGCAGCTCAAAATTTTTATAGGTTTGGACGAGCACAGATTCTACTGTGGCGGCTATGTAGTTTTTAACTTTATATACTGGAATAATTACCGATACTTTCTTCATAGTAGACTCAAACCTTGAAATTAGTTAACCATGCTAGGAAGCACAAGGTCAATAAAGATACGATTCCAAACCCGATAACCTCTTATATAATCAGCTTATTCTATAAGCTTTTTTAAGGTTTAATTTTTAATTTTTAATTTTTAATTCCGCGAGCGGTACTAGTTTTGGACAAGAGGCTGTTTTTTAACATTGTTGAGCAGCCTAGAGACAAGCAATTCAATTTGAGCATATAAAGACTTCGGTAATAACCAAAGCATATAAGCGGCTATTAAGGTTAAGATTGTTCGCCGTGGCTGTTCTAGTAGGATACGCCAGTGATTGGATAATGATCGATGTATAAGTGTCACAGCATCTGAAGCTACTTTAAGACGAACCGCACTCCTAGCCAAGTACCGCAATTGGTAAGCCCTAGAAATGTTTTCCCATCGGCTGGTCAGTGTGGGAGCATAGGAACGGGTCTTTTCAATCATTTGTTCCAAGGACTCTAACTGCTTGAAGAGATTAGCTGACAACCCTTGTGTATTAATTCGATAGAGGGTTAATGCTTCAGGTATTCCCTCAATTTTCCAGTCAGTTTGAATAGCGATGCGAAGCCAACATTCAAGATCTTCAGCACGACGGAAGTTTTCATCAAAGTAATAATTTTCTGTAGAGCCGTAAAGATTATCCTGATACTTAATTGTGTCAAAGACTTCTCGACGAACTACAGCAGCCGAACCGTTCCCGATCGGACTCTCTCGAAACAAATCAGATATAGTAATATTAGTGAGCTTAGGCATTAGATAGGCACCCATAAAATTTCCAGCTTCATCAATCAAAGCAGAACGGCTAAAACTAATGCCGACATCTGGGAATTTTTCTAAGTGTTCCATATGTCTTTCCAGTTTCTGAGGTAACCACAAGTCGTCTCCATCTAAAAACGCTAAATAATCTCCTTTTGCATGGCGAATTCCTGTATTTCGCGCTCCAGCAAGTCCCCGATTAGTTTGGTGAATAATGTTAATTCTATTATCGGAAAATTTTCGACAAATATTGACACTTTTATCGGGAGAATCATCGTCTATTATCAACACTTCAAAGTTTTTATAAGTCTGGTTTATAACCGACTTTACTGCGGTAGCAATATACTTTTCAACGCCGTATACTGGGATAATTATCGAAACAGTTTTCATCGGGTAAAATTTATGAATAAGTTACAGATACGATATAAGAATTATGGGTATAAATTTTGTTTGTGAATTAATTTACAAACTTAGTCCAATAAATTTTAATAAACTTAGACTAACTAATCAGGTAATTTATGAGTAATTAAAACTATGTTTTTTTTGTATATGTATAGATAATTTGGTATCCATTTTAACCTTAAATCTATATCTAGCAAGTACTTTGGGGCGCTTGTTGCAACCCAGATAAATATAAATAAAATTTATCAGTTTTTTGATAATAGTTTTTGTATAATTGTATAATATACTTTCCAGTAGCATTTGTACTTTATACTACAGTTGTATAATAAAGCGAACGCCACAAGTAGACAAGTAAGCAATATGATGATTTCAAGATGCTATCCTTGTCAGCTTATATAAAAGCGTTACAACCAGACTTTATACAAGTAAATCATACTTAAAAAGTATAGCAAAAAAAACTATCTACCGAGAGATTTTATTTATAAAGACTAGACATAGTTTTCACAATTAGTAAACAGAAATTTTACAATTAGCTACAACTCACAAAATATCCAATTTCACTGTCTTGATGCCGTCGCGAATGGGGAGGGGCTGTGGGGAGCATGTCACTTTTGCCGAACATTTGTACTAAGGTAATAGGTAATGGGAACCCACCCCTAACCCCTCCCAGGAGGGGAAGGTAATAGGTAATAGGTCATCAGGGGAGCTAGTCCTGGATGAATATTTGTACATTATCTATAGCCCCCTCATGGGTAATTGCTTGCTCTACTGGAAAATAGTACTAATGTT
>NZ_JAAHIG010000199.1:0-16335 GCF_010692305.1 Moorena sp. SIO4G3
CCCAGGAATGTATCACGTTTCTGTGATTGAATAAACAGAGAAGAGAGAAGGGACATCAATGGATGTGCTGGAAGGTAGGGGTGTGATCAAATCAAGAAAAAAATACTTATGAACTGCAATGGATTGTTAGGAGGGTAAAAAAAGGAAATTTTGGCTGATATTGGCAGGGAGAAAAACAAACAAGGAAAACAGAGAAGTTCAACTCTTACCGGGTTCTATGTAGGTCATATCGTGCATCTACTGATCATCTACTAATATTGTGCAACCACTATCATCTGAAACGATTTCCTCATATCTATTGGATATAGGGCTGTGTACTCCGTCAGACCTAGAATCTATCCAGGTGAAATCCGCTGCCCCTGCTAAGAATTTCAATTTACTAGTGAGCTTTTCAGATCATCGTCAGCTACTGGTTAAGCAGGAAAGACCCCATAATGGCGGTCTTATAAATCATGAATTTTTCAATGAGTGGCAATTTCATCGCTGGCTGCAGCAGTTCCCCAACCAACACTGTCTAGCTTCATCAGTTTCCCAGATCCTTCATTTTGATCCCGATCATTGCATCCTGGTCTACAACTATCTAAATAATTATCTCGACCTGTTTAGTTTCTACTATCAAAACCAAATTTTCCCTGAAGCGATCGCAACTGATATCGGAACAGTTTTAGCCAACCTCCATCGTGTTACCTTCAATCAACCAGAATGTCGTAATTTTCTAGACCAGGTACCAAAGGAGACATCTGCCTATCGCTTTGGCAATCCAGCTAAAGGAATCGGACGGCTTAGCCCAGAAATGTTTGGCTCAATCCCTAACAATGCCTTAAAGTTCTTTGTCCTCTATCAACGTTACCCTAGTCTGGGAAATGCGATCGCAGATTTGGAAACTGACTGGCATCCGAGTTGCCTAACCCACAATGACTTAAAATTGAACAACATTTTGCTTCATAGAGACTGGGAGCAATTCTCAACATCTTCAGCACCGGATCAGAGCATGGTACGACTGATTGATTGGGAACGTTGTGCCTGGGGAGATCCAGCCTTTGACCTTGGAAGCATAATCGCCAGCTACTTGGGAATCTGGTTAAGTAGCTTAGTAGTAGACCCCACGATTAAATTAGAAGAATCCTTAGGTCTAGCAGTGACTCCTTTACAAGTGCTTCAACCCTCCATCGCTGCTCTAACCCAAGCCTATCTTACCGCTTTTCCCGGGATTAAGTTGGCTCGTCCCAACTGGCTTAAACGAGTAGTTCAGTTTACCGGTTTGGCACTGATTCACCAAATTCAGGCAATGATTTACTATCAGAAATCCTTCGACAATACTGGAATCTGTATGCTCCAGGTTGCCAAAAGTCTACTCTGCCGACCACAACAATCTGTGCCAACAGTTTTTGGGATCTCAGAATCAGAACTGATCTCAAATCCGGTAATCCCCTAGAAAAGGGTTTTGAAGATACCTGTGAATTGTCAATTGAAAACCGCTATATAGACTTCATCTAATTTTAATTTAAATTACGATGCTATTCGACAACCCTTTTCCCAATCAACAGCAAGCAGCTCTGGAAGATATTGTTAACAATATTGAAATCCAGTCAAATTTTTGTATCAACCATCCCAACTATCAACCCTTCACCATACCTGATCAAACAGTAGCCCGCTTTCAGCAACTCCCTCAAGACATACAGCATAAGTATCTCAGTCTACTGCTGAGAAATTTCCTCTATGGCATCTATTACAATGGCTATCTGCGCACTCCCCTGGCACTCAACACAAGTCGCGCGGATATAGCACCCCATCAAAACTTAGAGAACAATACCCTGCTGGGAATAGACCTAGAATTTTACCAACAACTCCACGCCAAAAATCAAGGCACAGGCTACTTTGATCCCAATTGGCAGGTAATCTCAGAAGAAACCCATGGTTCAATAGGCGTCACCAAAGGTAGTTTGACTATGCATATTGAACGGGAGATTCATCTCAAATCTGAGGAAAAATCTGCTACTATCGGCAGCCTCGTTGCCATCCGGATGCCCAAAAATTTGATGCAAAATGGCTTTTATGTAGCAGTGGGTAATGTTGGTCAAGAGCGACAGGGCAATGGTGATATCGATTCTAAAACAGCACGGATCTACTTTAATCTGACACCAGATGGAGCCCTTGCTGTCATGGATAGCATGACAAAATATTTGAATGCAGCAGCAATTCCTTTCACATTTAAAGTTCTATACAATCCATCGGAATACAAACGCCATGACTGCGGAGTACTCTACTTTGAGCGCTGTGATTCTGAAGTGGTCTTTGGGGTGATGCAAACCATATATCTACCAAACCGCTGCCATTTTCGCCCAGAAGTGCCTTTATTCACCAAGTTTTTGGCACCGGGATTGAGTTTTGCCGAAGAACCAACCCAAAAATTTACCTCTCAAGAAAGTTTTGGCATGAACCGCTGCCAAATTGTAGCGAATGGTTTAATGCAGGCTTGGCAAAACGGTAATAACACTCCAGAGGAGCGCCTCAACGCCATCCGCCAACAATTTTCTCAGTTAGGAATTGAATGGGAACGTCCTTACCTCAATCATGACTAAAGCTGCCCACAGCAAATTATGGGGAAGGGAGGGAACAGAGGGAAGTTTGAAAAGCTTACACAATTGCTCCTACAGATGGTATGGGGGTCAGACTCGTAGTTAATTCGCCCACAGTAGCAAAAACAGGACTTAGGCAAAACTGGGCAACAAACGCGCTTATGTAAGCTAATAAGCATTTAAATTTCCCCTCGATCCACTTGTGCAAAAGCTGGTTTCTCATCTCCCCATCTCCCCATCTCCCCATCTCCCCATCTCCCCATCTCCCTATCAGCGCGCCTCTTCACAATTTAAATACATTAAATACAATTTAAATGTGTGACAGCTTAGTAGAGTCCGAAGCGAGACCCTACAGGTATAGTCCCTAGGTAAGTCCTAAAAATATATAGCGCTATACAAAATTAGTCCACCTAGATGGAGTTGCTTGGTGTAGCCCAAAGCTTTAGCCTTAGGCCATTAGACTGAGTGATACTCGCTGCCACCATCCAAGTCATCAGTCTCAAGACGGATGTGGCAATTGACCTCAGGTATATTTAGCGTCTTTAAGAAAAATTCATCAAAAATTTTTAGCTCTGTCAGGATTTTATGAAAAACTCGTGAAAGTTGTATTAGTCATTCATCCGGGATTACACAGAACATTAATTGCTCAACGTCACTGCTGACAAATGAGTAATACTAAATGGTTAATTATATGGTAACAAGATAAAAATATAAATGGTTATTTTTTATCCATTTTTTATTTTTACTGTAGGTTAATTAACCCTGTGAAGTCTACCTATTACTCCGTCAATAATTAAGTGAGAGGTAAACTTTTTTTTATAATAGGAACATTTCAGGAATGCCTTAGGGTTGAATAATTAATCGTTTTAGCAAAAAAACAGTACGTTAAAGTAACCATTACGCCCAAAAATAAATAGTAATAAAAAGTCGATACTTGCCTCAATCAAGGGCAGAGAATACGTAGGTTTAGGTACGGTTAAAACCTAGGGTGTTCATAGGATTGCGAAACTTTCTACACAATTCCTACATAGTTTAAATCTACTCTATAAAAAGTGACGACTTAATCGACATTATAATTCCTAGTTCATCATGATGCAGTCAATGTTAAAGACTTCTGGCCAGGTAGGGTTAATAAATGAAGCTGCTGTAGTGCAGTTACCGATCCGCTTGAGCAGACTCGAAGCAATAAAATTTAAAGAAACTTGTGATCAGCTTCTCCAACAACCTTATTGTCCTAAGCGTATCATTGCCGACTTTAGTCAGACAGATTTTATCGATAGTAGCGGCATTGGTGCCTTAGTAAGGAATCACAAAATCACTCAGGAAAACGGAGTTTCACTAATACTAAGGGGTATAAATCCTCCAGTTATGGCTGTATTGGTCATGACTGGGCTAGACAAAAAATTAATTCTAGACCCCTCATATAACCCGACAACAATAGCTGTCAATTGGTCAAAGGCTAAGTTACCCACAACTCACCCATCTACACGCTCTTGGGCTAAGCGATGCTTAGATATACTGGGGGGAATAGTAGGTTTAGGAATTACGGCCATATTATTTATTCCCATTGCGATCGCAATTAAACTCGATAGTCCTGGCCCAATCTTCTTTAGTCAAATTCGCTGTGGTTGGATGGGTAAGGGATTTCCGATCTGGAAATTCCGCTCGATGTATACTGATGCGGAAGCCCAGAAAGATAGCGTTCAAAATCAATCTAAGGATGCCAAGATATTCAAAAACGAAAATGACCCTAGAATCACCAGGGTGGGTCGGTTTTTGAGGAAAACTAGTTTGGATGAACTACCCCAGTTCTGGAATGTCATTAAAGGTGAAATGAGTTTGGTGGGTACTAGACCACCGGTACCTAAGGAAGTGGACATCTATGAGGTTCCAGAGTGGCAACGGTTGAATGTTAAACCTGGAATGACTGGAGAGTGGCAGGTGCATGGGCGATCGCAAGTTCGGGATTTTGCAGATATCATTAAACTGGATTTACGCTACCAACGAAACTGGAGCTTAATGTATGACCTTAAGCTCATTATAAAAACCATTTTTATCTTGTTGTCGAAAAATAATGGAGCCGTTTAGTATGAAAAAAACTCGGTAAAATTCCGGATATAAATTAAATATAATGGTAAATAGATTAGAGTATTCTCTAGGAATAGGTTTTCCATTAAACAAGCATGAAAGTTGCCCTAGTTCATGATTATCTAACGCAAAAAGGTGGAGCAGAACGGGTATTTGAACTGCTTTGTAAGCGCTTCCCTAGTGCTGATGTATTCACATCCTTGTATGATGCCCAGAACACCATTGACCTAGGTGAGCGCCTAGTGCATACCACCGGACTTCAGAACATTCCAGGGTCAACGAAATACTTCAGACTCTTGGCTCCGTTTTACTATCCAGCTTTTCGAGCCTTGGATTTAGAAAATTACGATTTGATTATCAGTAGTTGTTCAAGCTTCGCAAAGGCGGTCAAGAAAAAATTAGGAGCCAAGCATGTGTGCTTTTGCCACAATGTCACCCGTTTTTTGTGGGATACGCAAACTTACCTCAAGGAGTATGGAGAATATAGAGCGTTTTCTCCTGTAATTGATCAAGTCTTCCAGTTGATCAGAAAAGTAGACCTGGACTATGCCCAGGAGCCAGACCTTTACATTGCTAACTCGACCACTGTCGCTCGGCGTATCCAGAATATTTATGGTAAGCCAGCCATGACAGTGAACTATCCAATTAATAGCCATAAATTTGTGTTTTCCGACCAAAAG
The DNA here is from genome assembly GCF_010692305.1 of Moorena sp. SIO4G3. Lineage (NCBI taxonomy): Bacteria > Bacillati > Cyanobacteriota > Cyanophyceae > Coleofasciculales > Coleofasciculaceae > Moorena > Moorena sp. SIO4G3. The sequence continues at coordinate 5,348 of NZ_JAAHIG010000199.1, forward strand.
GAAGACTTTTACCTAGTATCATCTCGTTTACTGGGTTACAAGCGTATCGATCTGATTATCGAGGCGTTTAATTGGCTAGGCTGGCCTTTATTAATATCTGGTGATGGTCCAGAGCGAGAGCGTCTAGAATCTAAAGCCTTGGACAATATTCGATTCTTGGGATACGTCAGCGATAGACAGCGTTGTCATTTGATGGCAAAAGCTCGTGGGGTGATCGTGGCGGCTTTAGAAGATTACGGTTTAGTGCCAATCGAAGCCAACGCCAGTGGTACCCCAGTAATTGCCTATGGTGCAGGTGGTGTTTTGGATACTCAGATACCAGGGACCACAGGGGTGTTTTTTAAACGGCAAACACCAGAAGCACTCCAAGCTGCACTACTTGAGGCTAGGGAAATTCCCTGGAATTATGCCAAAATCCGAGACCATGCCCTGAGTCATTTCACTGAAGACGTTTTCTTTAACACAGTTGGGCAAATTATTGATAAAACCGTCAGGGGACAGCCTGTCAATGTGAGCTATTCCTTACCCCATTCAGCCAAGGTTCCCACTTTAGCTAGGTGACAGGATAGTGGCTGGGCTGATTTTAGATTTTAGATTTTGGATTTTGGATTTTTTCGTTGATTTCCTGGGATTTATACGAGTCGATAGTCCAAAATCATCAGATAAAATCTGGTGGACTAATCAATATAGTCCTGCTCGGGTGACTGGTAATGGGTAATAGATAATATCAGATCCGGTTGACTACTTCTTTTTATACCCTTTATCTAAAAGGGATGCAACCTATGATTGTCGGTTCATTGGTAATGGGTAATGAGTAATGGGTAATCAGACTCCAATTCCTAAGTCCCTATTACCAAAAGGTAGGTAAAATTTGTTGCAGGTATCCTGGATAATTTTACTGCTAAGAGATTGGTCATCTTTCAACAACCAATTTTCAAGGGTTAATAGTTAATTTTAAATTAACTTTTTTTTATAAAAAATACAAAACCCTAGGGAAGATTAAGAACGTGATTAACAGGATTTTATCTAAACCGATTACTAATCATCCCAGGACTAGTTTAGACTTGATTCACTGGACTTTATATCAATTAAAAATCCAATCCAAACTTGTCAATCATTAATCTAAAATCCCATGAAGGAACTTGATTTAAACGCAGCAGCTGAAACAGATGCAGGGTATGGCCAACTGTTGGCAGTTTTGTGGCGCAGACGCTTGTGGATTATAAGTGTACTGTTGACAAGCTTGCCGATTGCCTTCTATCTCACTCTCAAGAAAGAGCCGACTTATATCAGCTCTCTACAGCTGTTGGTGGAGCCTAATTATATAGATAAAACACGAGGAATAGAGAGTCAGTTTACTGAGTCCACTGTTGATATCGATTATGCTACTCAGTTACAGCTGATGGGTAGTTCTGAGTTGATGAAACGAGCAGTGGAATTGCTTCGTGATGACTACCCAAATATCACAGTCGGTGATATTAGAGGCTCCTTAAGATTAGCTCAAGTACTGCAGGGTAAAACTGAAACTAAGGTATTTCAAGCGGTCTACACCAGCAATGACCGGATTAAAACTCAAAAAGTACTGCAAGCTATTCAAAAGGTTTATCAAGATTACAACCTAGAGCAGCAGGAAATGCGCTTGAATAAAGGTCTTGCTTTTATCAATCAGCAGTTGCCAAAAGCTCGTAAGGATCTTGAGCAAGCTGAACAACAGCTAGAGCAGTTTCGCAAGAGCAAAAACCTGATTGATCCCTCACAACAAGCTGTAGCTGTCAGTCAAACTCTGAATGGGATTGAACAGGAGCGCCGAGCCATCCGCGCTCAGTACATGGAAACTCAGACTCGCTACGAGGCTGTTCAGCAAAAACTGGCTCGTTCACCGCAAAATGCCTTGACCTCGTCCCGCTTGAGTCAATCTGGGCGTTATCAAAATTTGCTCAATGAAATCCAAAGAATAGAACTGGCTTTGGTGGAGCAAAGTCGGATTTATACTGAAGCTCATCCTATTATTCAAAAATTAATTGAACAGCGTCAGAGTGTGTTTGCGCTCTTGCAGGAAGAAACCAGACGGGTTTTAGGGCAAGTTCCGACTCAACTGGTTAGCACTGGAAGTAACCTCCTGACAGAAGGACAGCTCGGTGGTGTGGATATCAATCTGGTCAACGAACTGATCACCTCGCAAATTAATCTAGTCAGTCTACAGACTCGTGATCAAGCCCTGATCAAAACAGAGCAGGAAATCCGTATCCAACTCAGGGAATTCCCAGGCCTGATTGCTCAGTACAATCGTCTACAACCGCAAGTAGCAATTAAACAAAATACTCTGCAGCAGCTACTACAAGCACGGCAGGAGTTAAGCATCGAATTGGCTCGGGGAGGATTTAACTGGCAAGTTGTAGAAGCACCTTTACCGGGCTTCAAGACCGGTCCTAATATGACCCAAGACCTATTATTGGGTGCAGTGGTTGGGTTATTTCTGGGTGGTGTAGCTGCCTTTGTGCGGGAAGCCATGGACGATGGAATTCATAGCTCTGATGATCTGAAAAATCAAGTGGCTCTACCCTTGCTAGGTATGATTCCAGAGTTGCCGGAGGGTAAAATCAGTAAACCTGTTCTGAATCTTAGCTTGAGCCAGTCCGAGAGAGCACTTCCGATGATGGAACTGTTAGGATGGCGACCATTTCAGGAAGCACTGGACATGATTTATGTGAATATCCAGTTGCTCAATCCTGGTTCTGAGTGGAAATCCCTGATGGTTACCTCAGCGCTGTCTGGTGAGGGCAAGTCAACTCTGGCGTTGGGTTTAGCCTTAAGTGCTGCTCGTTTACATCGACGAGTACTGCTAATTGATCTAGATATGCGCCGTCCGAGGTTGCACCAACAACTTGGCCTCTCCAATTATGAAGGACTTTCTACTTTATTGGAAGATGATACTGCTACACCCAGCCCAGTTAGTATCTCACCTTTGGGGTCAACCATTGATGTTTTGACTGCTGGACCAACTCCAATTGACCCAGTTAAGCTCTTGGGTTCTAAACGGATGAAGAACTTAATGGCAGAGTTTCAAGAGACCTATGATCTGGTGTTGCTGGATACTCCCCCAGTGTTAGGTATGGTGGATGCACTCCAAGCAGCATCATTGTGCCAAGGTGTCGTGATGGTAGGACGCCTAGAGCGAGTTACTCAATCTCAACTGACCCAGGCTACTGCTATACTCAGGAATTTAAACCTGATTGGAATCATTGCTAACGGGGTGAAAAGTTCTAATCAGAACTACGCTTACTATGGTTCGCGAAACAGCCATGGTGCTATTGAACAAAACCAACCTGTATCTGATCTTGAAGTCTCTCCACAACTAGAGCGTCAGTTCAGCAATCATGTCAAGTCTCGTTGATTTTTTTGGTTAATTGGTAATTGTTAATTGTTAAGTAACCATTCAGCCGTCAGCCGTCAGCCGTCAGCCTTCAGCCGTTGGCCGTTAGCCTATGCGCTACAGATGGTGCTACTTGAGGTGCGGTCAGCCGTCAGCTGACGTAACTCAGCATTATTCCAATGCTTACCTGTTTTCTTCAAAAGCCGCTGATCGCTGATCGCTGAACGCGCACGCGTGCGCGTAGCGCTAATCGCTGATCGCTTACGTTTCAAGTTTCAATTGACGAAAACCTGAGAGTGATAGGTATTAAACCTGAGACGATCTAACCTTTGACTTTTGATTTCCATAAAATGGAGTAACGATTTATGACGACTTCCAGAATCATACTAACAACCTCCAAAATCTCAATCCTAGATATCGATGATGAGGCAGAGTCAGCAGTTAGTTCTTTGCCTCCCTGCAAGCTGAAGTGGCGACAGAAACAGTTGTGGGTACTACCTCTCCAGAAGAATGAACAGCATTATCTACCTCCGTTGGAAAGTAAGTCTTGGTTAAGTAATTGCTTGCAACGGTCGTCGGTAGGGCTGGTTTGTATCGACCCCAATCTGGGTGAAACAGGGTTAAGACTTTGGACAAATGCCTGTGAGCAAGCGAAGAAGAAAGCTGTTTTAAGGGTACCGTTCAACTCAGAATTGTCTAGTAGGGACAAACTATTGCGATCGCGACTGAGACGGGTGATGGATTCGAGTTTAGCTGCTCTATTGCTACTGATTCTGAGTCCAGTGCTCCTGGGATTGATTTTGCTGATAGCGATTGTTTCACCAGGACCAGTCTTTTCTCGGCAATTGCGGGCTGGAGAACGGGGTAAGTTGTTCCAAGTGATTAAATTTCGCACTGAAGCTATACACAAAGGCCAAGTCACGTCTAAGATGACACATTTTGGAAAGTGGCTGCGTCAATATTGTCTGGATGGACTACCGCAGTTAGTGAATGTACTAAGGGGTGAGATGAGTTTAGTCGGACCACGTCCTTGGAAACTGGATGAGGTGATTCGGATGACCCAGGAGGAGCGGCGACAGCTGAGGTTGTTGCCAGGAATGATCAGGCTTCACCAGGAAGATATGCGATCGCATGTGTTGGGTTCTCAAAGTACTCAAGTGCTGTGATTCATAAATTGTTAATTTGTTAATTTTTGATTTATCAATTTTAATTAACAATTAACAATTTTAATTTGCCTTTGTGTTCATCCCGTACATTAGCAAACTAATTACTCTAATCAGAGTCGTGAGGAATCGTGACAGACATTAAACGAGCATTAATCACTGGCATTACCGGTCAAGATGGGTCTTATCTAGCGGAACTGCTGCTGGCAAAAGGGTACGAAGTCCATGGCATTATCCGACGCACGTCTACCTTCAACACAGATCGCATCGACCACATCTACCAAGACCCCCACAATCCACAGACACGGTTATTTCTTCATTACGGAGACCTGACTGATGGCTTGACACTACAACGTATTCTAGAAGAAGTCCAGCCGATGGAGGTGTACAACCTCGGAGCTCAGTCCCATGTGCGGGTCAGCTTTGATTCACCAGAATACACCGTCGATGCCACAGGTATGGGAACCCTGCGTTTGTTGGAAGCGGTACGGCACTATCAACAGCGGATTGGCTCTCAAGTACGCTTTTACCAGGCTGGCTCTTCTGAAATGTTTGGGCTAGTGCAGGCTGTCCCTCAGTCTGAAACTACACCGTTTTATCCCCGTAGCCCTTATGCCTGTGCAAAAGTCTACGCCCACTGGCAAACGATTAACTATCGCGAATCCTATGGACTATTCGCCTGTAATGGTATTTTGTTTAACCACGAAAGTCCCCGGCGTGGCGAAACCTTTGTCACTCGCAAAATTACCCGTGCTTTGGCGCGCATTGTAGCTGGTCAGCAGAAAAAGCTTTACCTCGGCAATCTCGATGCCAGACGGGACTGGGGCTATGCCAAGGATTATGTCCGCGCTATGTGGCTAATGCTGCAACAAGACGAACCCGATGACTATGTTGTTGCTACCGGTCAAACTCACTCAATTCGGGAGTTTCTCGATATTGCCTTTGGCTTAGTGAATTTGGATTGGCAGCAATACGTTGAAATCGATCCACGGTACTTTCGACCGGCTGAAGTAGACCTGTTGTTAGGTGATGCCACCAAGGCTAATACCATACTAGGTTGGCAACCTTCAGTGAGCTTTAAACAACTCGTTGAAATCATGATTAATGCTGACCTTCAGGCACTAGGTATCATGCCTGTCACCTCTTGTAATCAATCTGCTGATACTGCCTTTATTCGTCAGGTTGTTACCGCTGGTAATGGCTAAGTAATGATGTAATCTAATCCCATTTTTACGAATGGATGACAGAGATAGCTACTCGCGCTTTGGGTAATGGGTAACGGGTAATGGGTAACGGGTAATGGGTAATTGGGAATTTAGGAAAAGACTATTGCTGCTGTGAAACACTACGAGGAGAGCACAATTACCCTTATCCATTACCTATTACATTACCTATTAACAGACTGGTAAAGACGTTGTTGATAGATTAGCGTTGAATAAAATAAGCGATTATCCGTAGGATACGCTACGGGAACGCACTGTCTTATAACCAGGATTTACGCACCAATATCATACCGGTTTATCGTGATAAATCAAAGGCTGAAATCAGTGTAATTACCGTCAATAACCGGGTTGGCAGCGTAACTTTGAAGAAGATACTGATTTCAGCTATGGAATTGAGTTTTACGGATATGAAATAGCTTCAAAACGGCTAAATTAGCGTGAGTTAGTAATTGGTAATTGCTAACTAGCTCACGGTACCCACTCAGTCTTTAGTACTGACGCACGTAGTACTCATCACTAACGCACTGGGAAAAATGAAAAAAGCACTCATTACGGGGATTTCTGGACAAGATGGATCTTACCTTGCAGAGCTTTTGCTAAGCAAAGGTTATGAAGTTCATGGAATTGTGAGAAGACCAGCCGTTGAAGACCCAGCAGGTAAGCTGTCTAATCTCAGGACTATCAAAGACCACATTATTTTACATGTTGCGTCTTTAGAGAATCACTTGTCACTCTATAAGGTCCTTGCCAAGATTAAACCCGACGAGTGTTATCACTTAGCTGCATCGAGTTTTGTCAGTTATTCCTTTGATGATGAATCGTCTATCTTAACCAGTAATTTTAATGGAACCCACCATTTACTGGCATCAATTAAGGAAGTGGTACCGGAGTGTCGTTTCTTTTTTGCTGGTTCTTCTGAAATGTTTGGCAGGGTGTTCCATGCCCCTCAAAATGAGCTGACTCCTTTTAATCCCCGGTCTGTGTATGGTATTTCCAAGCTGGCAAGTCATCATCTGGTGCAAAATTATCGTAACCAGTATGGTATTTTTGCTTGTACCGGGATTCTTTACAATCATGAATCCCCAAGGCGTGACTTTAAGTTTGTCACTCGCAAAATTACCTCTACTGTCGCCAAGATCAAGCTGGGGTTGGAAAATAAGCTTTATCTAGGAAATCTAGATGCTCTCAGGGACTGGGGATATGCTCCGGATTATGTCTATGCCATGTGGCTGATGCTGCAAAACCATTCTCCAGAGAATTATGTAATTGCTTCCGGAGTGAATCACTCGGTTCGTGAATTAGTAGATTGTGCGTTTAGTCACGTGGGTCTTGATTATCAAGATTTTGTGGAAGTTGATCAGAGGTTTTATCGTCCGACAGAAGCAGTGCCCCTTTGTGGAGATAGCTGGAAAATTCGGGATGAGCTGAATTGGAAGAGTAAAAATAAATTTCCTGATATTGTCGCGGAAATGGTGGAGAGTGATCTTAGTTTTTTTAGCTAAAAATTTAAAAAACTTAGCCTAAATAACAATCCTAATAGCATAATAGGTCTAAATCAAGCCAGTGAGTATTCTATATAAGATTGCTGAAATCAAGCTTATTGATTCTGTAATCAGGTTTACAAAGTCAACTAAATTGTGGCAAGACAAGCACTTCATATTAAGGGAATTTAAATTTCTTAAACAAGCTGCTTTTTTTGCGATTACTTTAACGATACTTGCCTCACTATTTGAAGGGTTTGGATTAGGGTTTATCCTCAATTTTTTACAAAGTATTACCGACCCTAATGCTACCCCAATCCAGACAGGTATTAACTGGTTCGATATATCGGTACTTGGAGTAAATAGACCGTTCAATGAGAGAATTTACCGGATATCTGCTCTAATTCTGATCACAACCTGGTTGCGTTCTGCCTTTATGTTTGGTGGACGCAGGTACAGCATGATAACTCAGATGAATTTGTTAGATAGGCTACGCAAGAAGCTATTTGAGCAACTTCAACGGCTGAGTTTGGGTTACTTTTCTCATAGTCGTTCTGGAGCGCTAGTTTACAGTATAACTACCGAACTAGAAAAAATTAATCAAGCTTTTGATGTGACAGCTTTTATGTTGACTAGAGTTTCTCTTCTAGTTGTCTATGTCACATCAATGTTCTTGCTTTCTTGGCAACTTTCCATTGCCTCATTAATGCTATTTAGCCTGATGAGTGTTGGTCTTTCTAACTTGGTTAAAAGGGTGCGAGAGACAAGTTTTGATGTTTCAAAGGCAGGCAGTAACTTTACCTCAGTTGCTGTAGAGTTTATCAATGGCATTCGCACAGTTAAGGCATTTGCAAGTCAAGAATTTGAGCGTAGACGATTCTATAACGCTAGCGAAAACGTTGCAAACATCACTATCAAATCTGCCTCATTTGGGTATGCCATAGAACCGATTGGGGAAAGCGTAGCCACCACAATTCTGATCGGCATGATTATTGTAGCGTTTACCATCTTCGTGCCTAATGGACAGATGCAAGCAGCTTCATTACTGACCTTCTTGTTTGTTTTGTTTCGTCTGATCCCGATTATACGTCTGATTAATAATGCCAGAGGGCGTCTTGGTGAATTCACCGGACCAATGAATAACATTAAAGAGCTGCTGAGAACTGACAACAAGCCATACTTGCAGAATGGTAACGTGGAATTTTCAGGATTGCAGCGAGCGATTGAGTTTGCTTCTGTGGATTTTGGTTACGATCCCTCTAACCTAGTACTGCACGATATTACCTTAACTATCAACAAGGGAGAGACAACAGCCCTGGTCGGTGCTTCTGGTTCAGGTAAAACCACCCTTGCTGACTTAATTCCCCGATTTTATGACCCAACCGCAGGTAAAATTATCATTGATGGCATTGACATACAAGAGTTTGAAATCAACTCTGTGCGTCGTAAACTAGCTATTGTCAGTCAGGATACATTTATTTTCAACACCTCTGTTCGCAATAACATTGCATATGGTTCAGAACAGGCAGATGACGAGGCAATTCGAGAAGCTGCAAAACTTGCCAATGCATTAGACTTCATCCTAGATTTACCTGAAGGTTTTGAGACGCAACTGGGTGATCGGGGAGTTCGATTATCTGGAGGTCAACGTCAACGGCTGGCAATTGCTCGTGCTTTACTGCGAGCACCAGAGATTCTGATCTTAGATGAGGCAACTAGTGCCTTAGATTCTGTGTCTGAGCGCCTGATTCAGGAGTCCTTAGAAAAACTTGCTGTAGGACGGACAGTAATTACCATTGCCCATCGCTTATCGACAATTGCCAAAGCTGATAAGGTAGTCGTTCTCGAACAGGGGCGAATTGTGGAGCAAGGAAAGTATCAAGAGTTACTCGAAAAGCGCGGTAAACTTTGGAAATATCACAAGATGCAGCATGAAGTTGGTCAAACAAATTAAGACTATAGCATTTCCAAATAGATCATGAAACCAAATGCTGATTTATTATAACACCAAAAAATCTTCGCATCGTCTTGATGCAGTCGCTCATGGAGGAGACCACCAAGACCGCGCGCGCTGCATCGCTTTTTCCTACTGTTCCCAGATCCGCTGTTCCCTGTTCCCTTGTTCTATCAATCATAGGTTTACATCTAAACTCAAAATACTATAGTTTATTGCTTGTCAAGCTGTTCGGAGGATTAACATGTTCGTAATTGTTAGAAAAACAGGTCAATTAGGCAATAGAATGATGCTATTTGCCAACTTTATGGCTTTTGCAATGGAATACAACTTCAAAGTCATAAATCCTGCCTTTGATGAATATGCAGTTTTTTTTGAGGGAACCCATAACGATTTTTTTTGTCGATACCCTGCCCAAAAATCAGTTCTTAAAGGCAATAGTCTTAAACTGAAAAGAAATTTTCATAGAGTTGTTTACCATTCAACCCGCTATTTGGTTAAAGATTATACAGATTTTAACTTCTCCAATATCAATATATTAAGAGATACTGGAGTACACAAAGCCGTAATTTTTAATGATAAACTTGCCAATTGTTTGAGCACAAATAAATTAGTATTTATTCATGGATATTGGTTTAGGAATCCTGTACTATTTTTGAAGTATGCAGAAACAATAAGGAAGTTTTTTACGCCAATACAGCAACATACTCAAACGATCCACCAACTCGTAAGTAACCTAAAACAAACCTGTGATATTCTGGTTGGGGTTCACATTAGACAGGGTGATTATAAAAAATTGCTAGGAGCAAAATATCTCTATACTACTGATGATTATGTGAGCTTAATGAAAAAAAACGAAGCTCTTTTCAATGGAAAAAAAGTTAAATTTTTAATATGTTCAAATGTGCCCCAGGACAGAGATAAATTCTCAAAATTAGATTTCGCTTTTGCCAACAACCACATTGTAGAAGATATGTACTCACTTGCTCAGTGTGACTATATCATCGGTCCCCCAAGTACCTATAACATGTGGGCTGCTTTTTATGGACGGGTACCTTTGTACTGGATTGAGGATCCCCATGCTGACATATCGTTAGACAGTTTTAAAATTTATGATGTGCCACTAGATGTCGCTCCTCCAGTTTCATTTGCACAGTAATTAATTCATTATTACAACCAGAGGCAAGATAACAAGGATATGTCAAACCATCAAGAAGCGCAAGAGCCGCTAGTCAGTGTTATCATCCCAACCTATAACCGCTTGATATACCTCAAGCAAGCAGTTGAAAGTGTACTCCAGCAGACCTACAAAAATCTTGAAATTATTGTTTCTGACGATTGTAGCCCTGAGAATCCGCAAGCTATGATTGAGTCCTTTCAAGATGCTCGGATCCGATTCCGTCGGAACTCAAAGAATCTAGGAAATGGTCCCAATGTTGCTGGCGCATTTAAACAAGCTCAGGGAAAATATGTAGCGAGTCTCAATGACGATGACCTGTGGAATCCAGACTTTTTAGAAAAGTTAGTTCCTCCCCTAGAAGCGAATCCAAATGTAGTTGTGGCTTTTTGCGACCATTATATTATCAACGCAGATGGCGTAATTAATTATGCAACTACTGAAGCACATACCCGGCTTTGGAAGCGTGACCAACTTAAAGCAGAGGTATACCAGCCTTTCTGTACTATCGGACTAGTAGACCGATCAGTATCTCCTGCATCCTCTGCTTTGATTCGCAGGGACAAGGTTAATTGGGATGAACTGTTGTCAGTGGGGGTCTATTGGGATTATTACCA